>CAZCIJ010000302.1:0-4094 GCA_964498265.1 uncultured Gaiellales bacterium
CCCTGGCACCAGCCCGATGTGCTGGCCCTCGGCCTCGAAGCCGACGTAGTAGGACTCGTCGGTCTGCGGCGGTACGCCGAGCAGGGCGGCGTACACCGCCTTGGCCGCCGCCAGGTCGGACACGGGATGCAGCACGGTCTTGATTCCCTGCGTGGAAGAGGCGGTCATGGTCGCTCCTGAGGTCGTGGGGTCACATCGACCCGGTGGCCGCGGTGAGGCAACGCCTCGCCGCGCTGGTGCTCATGGGCCTGGTTGCGGATCCGCCGCCGGTTCATTGTGGACGTCAGGCCGAGCGATATGCGTGGTCTGTTCGTGTGGCTTGCTGGGGCTTCGGTCGCTCGGCCACCCTGATCGCCGAGTAGGCGGCCGGGAAGCCCGTGCGCCAGCTGGGGTAGCGCGGCGTCCAGCCGAGCTCGCGCTTGGCCTTCGCGTTCGAGGCGCCGCGGGCCTCGGTCGACATGACGAGCACGGCCTCGCCGGCGAACAGCCGCGCGAGCCACGTCGGGACGCGGCGAGGCGGCTTCGCGTCTAGGGCTTCCGCGAGTACGGGCAGCCATTCCCGCACCGGCGCCGGGTCGTCGTCGACGATGTTGTAGATCGCGGGACCGTCGTGCTCGAGCGCGAGCACCGTCGCGGCGGCGGCGTCCTCGAGGTGGATCCAGGACCAGATGCCGCCGCCGTCGCCGACGATCGGGAACTGCCGCTTGCGCACCGGCTCGATCAGCCCGTCGTTGGCGGCGCCGTAGAAGACGCCGTAGCGCAAGGCGATCCCGCCGAAGTCGGTGACCGCCTGCTCGAGATAGGTCATCGCGGCGGCGGCCCGCTGGAAGTTCGACGGCGGCGCGGGGTCGAGCGGATCGTCCTCGCTCTTGACCGGGCCGCCCTCCGGCGCGTGCCGGTAGGAGGCGAAGCTCTGCGCGACGAACCGGCGCACCCCCGCCTCCCGCGCGGCTTGAAGCAGCGCGTCGGTGCCTTTGGTTCGCAGCTCGCCGGTCTTGGCGAGCACCCTGTCGATGTTTCGGCTGAACTTCGCATTGGCCAGCGCGGTCGCCTCGTGCACGATCGCCTCGGGCTCTGCCTCGAGCACGGCCTCGCGCACCGCACCTGGGTCGAGCAGGTCGAGCATCACCGGCTTTCCGCCGAGGGTCCGCAGCAGCTCGGCGCTCGCCGGCGAGTTGTGGGTACCGATCACATCGTGACCTGCGTCGATCAGCTGGGGAACGAGCCGGCTGCCGAGCGCGCCACTCGCTCCTACAACGAGGACTCGCATCGCGTGCTCCTTTCGTGTCACTTCCCTCCCGTCTCGCGGGTCTACTCCTATGACACGCTTCGCAGGAGGGAACGTGACATGGAGCAGCAGGAATGGCTCGCCCGGCAATTCGCGGATCACCGACCGCATCTCCGCGCGGTCGCCTACCGCGTGCTCGGCTCGCTCAGCGAGGCCGACGACGCCGTCCAGGACGCGTGGCTGCGGCTCAGCCGCGCCGAAACAAGCGAGGTCGAGAACCTCCGCGGCTGGATGACGACGATCGTCGCGCGCGTGGCGCTGAACATGCTCCGCTCGCGCAGAACGCGGCGCGAGCAGCCGCTGGACGTGCACGTTCCCGACCCGATCATCGATCCCGCCGACGGCGCCGACCCCGAGCACGAGGCGCTGCTCGCCGACTCGGTCGGCCTGGCGCTCCTGGTCGTCCTCGAGACGCTCACTCCGCCCGAGCGACTGGCGTTCGTGCTCCACGACATGTTCGCCGTCCCGTTCGAGGAGATCGCCCCGATCGTCGAGCGCTCCCCTGAGGCGACCCGCCAGCTCGCGAGCCGCGCCCGCCGCCGCGTCCGCGGCGCCGCCCCGATTCCAGACGCCGACCTAACCGCCCAGTGGGAGGTTGTCGAGGCCTTCCTCGCCGCTGCCCGAGACGGTGACTTCGATGCGCTCGTCGCCGTGCTCGACCCCGACGTCGTGCTCAGAGCCGACGGCGGCCTTACCGGCCTCTCGCAGCACGTTCAGGGAGCGGAGACCGTCGCCAGGCAGGCGCTGCTGTGGTCTCGGGTCGACCTGACCATCCGCCGCGCGCTCGTCAACGGCGCCGCCGGACTTATCTCGTTCCGCGACGGCAGGCCGTTCTCCGTCGGTGCTTTCACGATCAAGAACGGAACGATCGTCGAGATCGACTTCCTCGCCGATCCCGAACGGATCGCCCAGCTCGACCTCGCGGTGCTCGGCGACTAGCACATCCGTGTTCCATGCTCCAATCGCCGCGCCGGGCGGTCAGTCAGGACGCCCGAACGCGTACTGCCAGAACCGGCGCATGAGCGGCGTCGGTGCCGGCTCCGTCATCTGCACCTGCGTGAGGAGGATGCCGATCGTCGCCGTAGATGGCCGGACGTGGGCGCTCGTGCCGGTGCCGCCGATCCAGCCGTAGCGGCCGTCGGCCCCGACGGCGCCGCCGAAGCCCCAGCCGGCCCCCTCGAGGAACACCGTCGACGCGTCACGCTGCGCCTGCGTCAGGTGGTTCGTCGTCATCAGGCGCACCGACTCCGGCGACACGAGCCCGCCGCCCTCCGCGAGCAGCATGCGTCCGAAGCGGTGCCAGTCGGCCAGCGTCGAGACGAGGCCGCCGGCGCCAGACGGGAAGATCGGCGGCTCCCTCCAGAGGCCGTCGTCGATCGGCGCGAGGTCCAGGCTGCGATAGGGCGGTAGCCGGTCGAGCTTCTCGGCGGGGACGTGGAAGCCGGTGTCGGTCATGCCGAGCGGCTCGAAGATCCGCTCGGCGAGGAACTCCGGCAGCGGCCGCCGCGAGGCGCGTGCGATCAGCACGCCCTGGATATCGGAGCACGTGTTGTAGAGCCATGCCTCGCCCGGCTGGCGAAGCATCGGCACCCTGGCGAGCGTCGCGAGCCACTCGTCCGGCGTCTCACGCGGCCCGAACACCGGCAGCTTCTCGAAGAGCTCGACGACGGCCGGCAGCGAGAAGTCGGACGGGAAGCCCCAGCCGGCGCGGAAGGTCAGGACGTCCTCGACCGTGACCGGCCGCGCGGCCGGCACGACATCGTCGATCGGGCTCTCAGGCGTGCGCACGACCTGCGGCGAGGCGAGCTCGGGCAGCCACCGCGCGATCGGGTCGTCGAGGGCCACGAGCCCCTCGTCGGCGAGGAGCATGACCGCCGCGGCCGTGATCGGCTTGGTCATCGACGCGATCCGGACGATCGAGTCCGGGGCGAGCTCGCCGACGCTGCCATCCTCGATCTGGTCACCGCGCGCGACCAGCGCCGCCGCACCCGGCACCGTGCCGTCGCCGACGGCCGTCTCGAGCAGATCCTGGAGAGGCCTCATCGCCGGTAGAGACTACGCAGCCGGGCGAAACTCATCGGCCCGGGGCGTCCGTCGACGTTGCCGGCCTCGGCCTGCTCGGGCTGGTGCGGTCAGCGACCGCGCGATAGGCTCGGCCCGTCACCAGGGTCACAGGAGGCAGGTGCGCGTGAACGTTTCCTCGAAGTTCGATGTGGGCGGTTTCGGCGTGATCGTCACCGGCGGCGCCAGCGGGCTGGGGCTCGCGTACGGCGAGGTGCTCGCGGCACACGGTGCGCGGGTGACGTTGATCGACGTCGATGCAGCCGGAGTCGCCGAGCAGGCCTCGAGGCTGCAAGCCGAGGGGCTCGACGTCCGGGCTGCCGTCGCCGACGTCACGGATCATGCCGCGCTCGACCGCGCGATCGACGAGGCGGCGGAGGCCTACGGCCGGCTCGACGTCGCCTTCGCGAACGCCGGCATCGATCCGGGCGTCGGTTTCGTCGGCGCCTGGGCCGGCGGGGAGCGGCCGCGAGTGGAGGAGGGCGCGATCGAGCGCTACACCGACGAGCGCTGGAACCGCGTCATCGACATCAACCTGAGCGGTGTCTTCGCCACTGCGCGCGCCGCGGCCCGCCATATGCGTTCCCGCCGGTTCGGGCGGATCATCGTGACGACCTCGCTCGCGGCGACCAAGGTCGAGCCTGCGATCGGCTCGGCCTACATGGCGACGAAGGCCGGCGCGAAGCACTTCATGCACTGCGCCGCGCTCGAGCTCGCGGCCTACGGCATCACCGTCAACGCGATC
>CAZCIJ010000303.1:0-4064 GCA_964498265.1 uncultured Gaiellales bacterium
GCCGCGCGCGACCAGCTCGCGAGACCGGGCGACGCGCTCGCTCACTCCCAGCCTCGCGATACTTCCCCCGCGATCTCGAGCTCGTACGTCTTGCGACCCAGCGCCCGCTCGAGCTCCCGAACCTTCTTGCGCAGCTCCTTCACATCGCCGCGCTCCTCCTTCCCGGCCAACGCGGTCCGGCCGCCCTCGAGCAGCTTGTCGCGCCACGAGTAGTAGAGCGTCTCCGAGATCTGATGCTCGCGGCAGACCTCCTTCACCGACCGGTCGCCGCGAAGCCCCGCAAGAACGATCGCGAGCTTCTGCTCCGCCGTCCAGCTCCGGTACTGCTTCTTCTGCTCGCTCAACCCCGTATCTCCCTTCGGTCGAGCGGCCCATCCTGATCCGGCCGCCGGACGATCCCTCCGGCGCTACACGCCTCCGGGATCGCCCGGCGCTCCAACCCAGCTACCTGTCAACACGGGACCGGGGAGCGGGGCATCCACGTGGCCGGGCCAGTCGAGGAGATGGTGCAGCGGATGGCGGCAGCGGGCGCTCGCGGCGGGACGCTGTTCTTGGTTGGCCATCGCCCGGTCGATCCGGCTACCGAGGCGGCGACCGCAGCGGCCGGGCAGGTGCATAACCAGGAGGTCGGCGTAATGCAGCACGCAGGTCTGCACCCCGGCCAGGAGCCAGGTGGTCTCGATCGCCTCGGAGAGGCCTTTCAGCCCGTCGCAGACCACCATGCAGACGTCTTCGACGCCGCGGTTGCGGATCTCGGTCAACACCTGCAACCAGGACTTGGCGCCCTCCCCACCCCCGGGAGGTCCGATCCAGATGTCCAGGATGTCCCGTTTGCCGTCGAGACCCGGGAGCTAGGCTGAGCAGAGTGGGCTGCGACTCGGTGTGGGAGTCTCCACGGCGCCGGCGTCGTCGGTGACCAGCCCGCGCCGTGATGGCCGACTACGACCATTTCGCTGAGAACTATCAACACTGGGCTGAGACGACCAGCCCGTACACGATCGTCGAGCTGGCAACCTTCTTTGAGGTGCTAGGTCCCGTGCGCGGGCTAGACGTTCTCGACGTGGCCTGCGGCGAGGGCCGCCTCTCCCGGATGCTCATGCAAAGCGGCGCGGCGTCGGTGCGCGGTGTCGACGTATCGGCGGAGATGATCCGACGCGCCGACGACCGCGGCGGCAATGTTCGATACCAGGTGGTTGACGCACGCGACGACAGCTTCCGCCTCGACGACCCAGCCGATCTGGTGACGGCCATGTACCTGTTCCACTACGCGCCCTCGCCAGAGGATCTCGGTCGAATGGCCAGGTTCATCGGCCGGAACCTCAAGCCGAACGGCAGGTTCGTCACCTACACACTCAGCCCCGACTACGACTTTACGACTCCAGATCATCGACTGATCGAACAATGCGGATTCGGCTACCGACAGATGGGCGGCGCCCATTGTCAACTCGTCATCGGCGACAACAGCGTCGATATCTGGCAATGGAGCAGAGTCGACCACGAGGCCGCCCTCGCGGGCGCAGGCCTCGGACTGATCACGTGGCACCCGCTGCGTGCCCCAACAGCCCGGCCGGATGTCGCAGAGACGCTTGGGTGGTACCTGCAGCGCCCGTCCTGCATCGTGCTGAGCGCCATCAGGACCGTTGCTCCGTAGCGAGGGTCGCGAAGCGCCGGGCCGGGCTCCGTGCCGGCCGCCGTTGGGGCGTTCGATCCCGGGACCGCGGGCGGTCGCGGGTAGCCTGAGCGGTGAGAGCATGTCGACGAGTGGGGCGCGCCGGCGGGGCGCGCAGCGAGCCGCGGGCGCTGCGCGCCGATCCGGCGACCCGCCGCCTCTCGACAGCCGCACAGGCTGGCGCGTGCCTGGACTGGGCGGGCGTCTAGGTCTCCCGCCCCGCATAGGTTGTGAAACGGTAGAGGTGGTTCGTCCGCCCCTCGTCGAGGGTGTGGGTCTGCCGGGACCTACACTCGAAGGAGGGCGCGGAAGTATCTGCAGGCTGACGCCACGCACGTTTCGGAGAGCATCGAGCGTGGCCTTCTGACAGGGTGCTTAGGTCGCGGGTGAGTGTCGTTCGCGAATCCGGTCTCTTTGCGGTGATGGCGGACGGTGTCCGTCTGGCTGCGGATGTCTGGCGTCCCGCGAGCGGCGGCCCGTGGCCCACCCTCTTGCAGCGGCTGCCGTACGGGCGTTCGGTGGCGTCCTCGATCGTCCTCCCGCACCCGAACTGGCTGGCGCGTCGCGGCTACGTCGTCGTGGTTCAGGACGTCCGCGGAACAGGTGAGTCGGGCGGCGAGTTCGTCCCTTTCGTCAACGAGGCCCAAGACGGGGCGGCGTCGGTTGAGTGGGCCGCAGGTCTGCCGTATTCGAACGGCGTCGTCGGGATGTACGGGTTCTCCTATCAAGGGCTGTGCCAGCTGTCGGCGGCTGCGGAACGCCCTCCGTCGCTGCGCGCGATCGCTCCGCTGATGTGCTCCGCCGATCCGTACGAGGGGTGGACGTACGAGGGAGGCTGCCTCCGCTGGGAGTTCGCGGCCACATGGAGCACCCAGCTCCAAGGGATCGCGTCGCCCGCACAGGAGGTTCGGGTCCCAAACCTCGAGGCAGTCCCGATTGCGGGCGCGCTCGGCCCGTCTCCGCCGCCGTGGTTCAGAGAGTGGCTCGACCATCCCCTCGACGACGGTTACTGGGCGGCGCGGAGGCCGGTCCTTGAAGCGATCGACGTGCCGGCGATGACGATCGCCGGCTGGTTCGACGACTTCTCCGCAGCGACCGTCCGGCTCGCCGCGCGGCTGGAGGCCGAGGCGGTCTTCGGACCCTGGGCCCATATTCCCTGGGGGACGCGCTTAGGCGTCGAGCTCGGAGACGACGCTTCACCGCGACACGCGTACAACGCGCTCGTCGACTTCTTCGACCGACACCTGAAAGGCGCGGGAGCGCCTGCACGGGACCGCATCCGTTACTTCGTCGGCGGTGCCGGCTGGCGAGCCGCCTCGTCGTGGCCTCCGTCCGACCGGGTGCGGCGCTTCGTCGCCTCGAGCGACGGGAACGCCAATTCGCGCCACGGCGACGGGCGGCTCCTGCCCGTCCCCGCCGAGCTCGGGCCACCGGACGTCATCGTCTCCGAGCCGGGCGCGCCCTATCCAGCAACGAGGGCGCTGCAGAGCCTCGCCGCCGCCGAGGACCGCCGCGACGTCCTCTGCTACACGAGCGACCCGATGCCGGCCGTTCTGGACATCGCCGGCTCGGGCAGCGTATACGTCCGCGTCCGTTGCGATCGGGAAACGTTCGACCTCGTAGCGTCACTCGTCATGGTCGACGCAAGCGTGGAGCCGCGCGCGCTCGCGTACGGGGCGCTACGCCTGGAGGCTCCTGCTGGCTCAGAGGTCGCTGGAACAATCGAACTACGACCGGTCGCCTGGCGCCTTCCCCGATGCGGCCGCCTGCGCCTCGACCTCTCGCCCTCGCTATTCCCGGCGATCGGCCGGAACCCGCACACCACGGTCCGGGCAGCCGACCTCGACCGTTCCGACTACCACGTCGCAACGATCGAAGTACTCGAGGCACGCCTCACGCTCCCCATCGATTGACTCGTCGCATCACAACGCACCTGACCTGTCAAGGCCAGCTAATGGGCGACGTTGGAACGGTTGTCTACACCGTTGAGAAGAACTCTCGGGAGGAAGTCCGCGCGATCCTCAAGAGCTGGCAGGGCCGCGATCTAGTCGATCTTCGTTATACGCCGGCAAGGAGGGCCAGAAGCGCGTCCCAACGCGTAAGGGCCTGTGCGCCTCGGTGAGCCTCCCTCCCGACATCCGTGACGCCGTCGATCGTCTGCTAGCCGAATGCGGGCTCCCCGAGCGAGGCTGCCAACGCCTCCGTGAAATTCGTCACGCCCGCGCCCGCGTGGTTTGAGCCGCCGCCGCCGCCGCCCGCCGCGACAAGCACACGCGAGCCCAGATCGAGCTCCGCCGTGCGCACGTCCGAGGAACCACCACCACCGCCGCCGCCGCCGAGCGAGAGAATGCTTGCGCCGACGCCGCCTGGCCGCCGCCGCCCGCGCCGCCCGCCG
>CAZCIJ010000304.1:0-4028 GCA_964498265.1 uncultured Gaiellales bacterium
AGCCACTACGCGTCCTTGCGCTTGACCTCGTCGAACGGAATCCTCGGCACCTCGGCGGCGCGATCGGCGGATGATCGAGTCGGCGCTCGTCAAGGACCCGCCGAGACGCCCCGCAGCACCTTTTGAGCCGATCGTCGAGGGCGGTACGATTGGCCAGACGTCGAAAAGAAGGTGTCGGGAGCGCAATCGTCGGCCGCTGGAGGGATCGTGTACCGCATCCAGCGCTTCCTCATCATCCACCTTTGGGTTCCCGTCAACCGCACGCTCTACCAGCTGACGGGCGGCCGAGTAGGCGGCCACCTGTCCGGCGTGCCGATCCTGCTCCTGCGTGTGCGCGGGCGCCGCACGGGCAAGCTTCGCGTCACGCCGCTGCTCTACTTCGAGGGACGGGGACACCCTCGTCGTCGTGGCCTCGGCCGGTGGCTCTCCGTCCCACCCGGCGTGGTTTCTGAACGTCGAGGCCGAGCCCGAGGTCGAGGTGCAGATCGGCCGGGAGCGCCGGTCTGTGCGAGCCCGCCGGGCCACGCCGCCCGAGCGCGAGCGGCTTTGGCCGGCCCTCGTGAGGGCGTACTCGAGCTACGAGACCTACCAGCGGCGGACGGCGAGGGAGATCCCCGTCGTGCTCCTCGAGCCCCGGTAACGGGGGCTTTGTTGCCGACCCCGGCTCGCCGCCGGCCACGGGGTCGACCGCGGCGCTGACCTTGGAGGGACGGCGTAGCTCCTGACCGGCGGCAAGCCCGCCGACCTGCTCGGGCGCCGCCGCCCGCGCCGGCCAAGGGGTCGGCGCCGCCCTGATGAACCCGGCCACGCTCTCGATCATCACTGCCACTTTCCGGCCCACCAGCGAGGATCGGCGATCGGCATCTGGGCAGGCGTCGGGTCGGCGGTCATCAACTACGACTGCTTGATTCCCGCTAACGGGTAGGCGAATTGGCCGCCTGCGGCGACGACAGCGGCCCGACGATCGGCCATCGTGACGTGGTGGCTGTCCGGGCACTGTCGCGATGGTCCGGGACGCGGTCGCGCGGCCCCGATCAGCCCGCACACCGGCGCAGCTCGCGCACTGCTCAGGGGCGGCACTCGCCGGCGACGCAGCGCGGGCACCCGGCGGTTGCTCGCATCATCAGGCGGCTCGCCCGGGCCCACGATCGTCATCCCCCACGCTGGCCGCCGCACCTGCCCGCCGACGGCGAACCGTTCAGTGCGGCGCGTCCGCTGCTGCGCGTGCTCGGTCTGCCGACGTTTGCGCTGGCGTTCGCGATCAGCGTGGTCACGACGTACGGCCCGGTCCTGCTGATCCGCTCGACGAGCTCACCCTCGCAGGTCGGCCTGTTGATCGGAGCCGAGGGAGCGTTCGCGCTCGCCGTTCCACTCCTCTCAGGAGCTCTCTCCGATCGGCTGCCCGGCTCGCCGGCGGCGCGCCGCTTCCCGTTCATCCTCGCGGGCGCCCCGCTCGCCGTCGCCGGGCTCGCCCTCTTGCCGGTGAGCGGCTCGCTGGCGCTCGCAGCCGTCGCAGTCGTCGTCTTCTTCGTCGGCTACTACCTCTACTACCCGCCCTACCGGGCACTCTACGCCGACCTGCTCCCGCGCCGCTTCACAGCCCGCGCCCAGTCGAGCCAGGCGATCCTGCGCGGCGCAGGTCTCGGCATCGCCCTGCTCGCAGGCGGACTGCTGCTCGCGGTCTGGGGCCCGCTCTCGTTCGTCATCGCCGCCGCGACGATCGTCCTGACGACCACGGTGCTGGCACGCCTGGTCAGCTTCGAGGCGCGCACCCTGAGTGACGTCGTGCCAGATCGTCCGGTCTCGGTGCGGCGCCTGCTGCGGAGCCGTCAGCTGCGCACGTTCGCGGCTGCCAACACGTGCTGGGAGTTCAGCTTCGCCGGCCTCAAGAGCTTCATCGTCCTCTACGTCGTGCACGGGCTCGGCCGCTCGCCCGCCGTCGCCTCGGCCGTGATCGCGGTCGTCGCCGTCGCCTACATCGCCGGTGCGCCGCTCGCCGGCCGCCTCGCCGACCGGCGCGGGATCGCGCCCGTCATGAGCGTCGCGGCTCTCGTCTACGGCGGTGGTCTGCTCGTTGGCACCTTCCCGCACACGCTGGCCCCGATGCTGATCGGGCTCCCGGTCGTCGCGCTCGCCGGCGCGATCGTGATGACGCTTCCCCAGGCGCTCGCCTTCACTCTCGCCCCGCCCGGCGCCGACGGCGCTGCCGCCGGCCTGCTCGACTTCTCGCGCGGCCTCGGGGTCGTGCTCGGTCCGATCACCGTCGGCGCCGCCGTCGAGGTCCTTCACGGTCAGTTCAGCTCGACGAACGGCTACGCCGCCATGTGGCCCGTGATCGGGATCCCCGTGCTCGTCTCGGTCCCGCTCCTGCGCACGCTACGGCGGACGGCTCAAGGGAGAGCAGCCCGGTGCCAGAGCGGCGAGGATGCGGTGCGGCCCCGCCGAGCCCGTCGTCGGGAATCGACTTGACGACGACGTCCGCCGCAGCCCTCGGCGAACAGGCCGGGTGCGTGCCACTGCTCACTCGCCGATCCCGGCGCCGGTCTCGGGCGCTCATCCCGGGCCGCGCGTCCCTCCTTCTCGTCCGCGGCCCTCCCAGGCTCCTCCTTCGCGGACTCCTCAGGAGTCTGCTCCGTGTGCGCGTCCGCGCTTCCTCTCATCCTGAGCATCCATCAACTGACGCGTCCCCCGGCCGTAGGCTCTCACATCGTTCTCGACCGCATGGATCACCTCAGGCCGGTCGAGCAGCCGTGCGCGTTGCTCCTTTGTCGTGCGCTTGACGATGTAGGGGTCGTGGAGAATGTCGTCGATTCGCCGGCCGGGTCGGTGCTCGGCGAGGAGATGCATCACGAGCCGCTCGTCGTTGACAGGGTCCATGAGGAACGGCGGCAGCGGGCCAGGAGGCCGTCGCGAGCGTCGCTGTCGGCTGTGGGAAGCTCCAATGAGGTACTTCTTCATGGTCTTGCCTCCGTCGGTCGGGTGGACGGGGGTGACATCCCGCTCGGTCGAGACGTGGCCTACCCGTAGCGGCTGCGAGCGCGCGGCCGCCGGCTGAACAACGACCCCAGGAACCACCGCTCGTGAGCATCGAAAGAACCGGTTGCGTGACAGTCCCGCGGCGAGGAGCGGAACCGCTCAAGTCGCGTCGGGTGCACTGTCGATGCCATGGGCGAGCCGGCGGGCGGCGAGCATCCGCGCTTCGACGGGCGTCCGCCGGGCGTGCCAGAAGCCGAGCCCGACGAGCACCCCCATGATCGCCGCGAGGACGAACGAGGCGATCGCGCCCCAGAGCATGACCGTCCCGATCTCGGAGAAGGCGTAGGCTTCGAGCAGCAGCCCGCGCAGCGTCGTGCCCTGGAAGGAGGTCTGCTCGAGCTGCTTCAATTGGGCGTCGTTCGGGTTCGCTCGCGCGGCGGCGCTGATCTTCGAGTAGACGCCGCCGTGGGGCAGCTCCGAGAGGTGCACGGCAATGAAGTCGTCGGCGTACACCTTGGCCTGTTCGCCGGTCAAGAGCTGCTCGCCGGCGTACTGCGAGACCGTCGGGATCATCGACGGCGTGATCTCGGTGCCCGCCTTGGGGTGCTCGAACGCCGACCTAGGCGGGAAGTAGATCTCCTGCTCGGCGAGCTGGTGCCGGACGTTCGAGCTCACGAAGCTGTGGCCCCACAGCAGGAGGCCGCCGGCCACGAGCAGTACTGCGATCACCACGGCGCCGCCAGTGCTCGTGATGAGGTCGAACACTTTTCGAGACATGCTTCCTCCTTCAGCTCTTCCAAGACGATCGGACGCGCCCAGGCTCCGGCTTTTGTGACGATCGCCGTTCCTGCAGGCCGAGTCGACCCCGCTCGCGCCCATCTCCTACCCCCGGTAGCTGGAAAACGCGATGCCTGCTGGCCGAGTGCGAGCCAAGGACGCAGGGAGCGCCCAAAGGAGCTCACCTGAACTTGCTCTGCGCGCTCGCCGGGCGCAGATTGAAGCCAGCGGGAAGGCGACGACTCCTGCAGGCGGCAAGGGAGGACGGTGGCGCG
>CAZCIJ010000305.1:0-4015 GCA_964498265.1 uncultured Gaiellales bacterium
CCACGTGGACGTCGGGCTGACAAGGCCGCCCCAGAGCGAGGCACCCGCGATCACGACGGCGGCGATCGGACCCAGGAGATAGGGCTCGCCGAGATCCAGGCTCGGACTCCTGATGAAGGCGGCGAGCAGAACGCCTGCCGTCCCGTACAGGACGCCGGCGGCCACATACGCAGAGACAATGTGGACCCGAACGTGGATCCCGCCCACCCAGGCGGCGCGCGGGTTCGCTCCGACCGCGCGGAAGCGCCGCCCGACCGTCGTTGCTCGGAGGAAGACCGCGATCAGGATCGTCAGCATCACTCCGACCCAGAAGATCCAGCTGATACCGAGGGGCTGCCTCGTCGCCCACTGGGAGAACGCACGCGGGACAGCCGACTCGTTCGCGAGGCCTCCCGCGTAGGAGATCGCCAATCCGAGGACGATCTGCCCAGTCGCCAACGTGACGATGAGCGGGTTCAGCCTGAGAACCCCGACCAGAAGTCCGTTGACCAGGCCGATCAGCGCAGACCACCCGAGACACACGAGGATCGCCACGGCGATCCGGCCGTCGGAGCCGCCGGCGACCCCGACCACAACGTTCGCGGCGAGAACCATGATCCCGGGGATCGATAGGTCGAACCCGCCGGTCATGATGACGAGCATCTCGCCGAGCGCTGCGATTGCGAGAACGGCCGCCAAGGGAAGAACGACGCTCCACGAATTGCTTTGGAGCGTCTCCGGAGCGAAGATGGCCGCCACGACGAACAGCACGCCGGTCGCGATCCAGATCGGGATGAAGCCGGAGGAAACCAGGACCCGGGTGCCCAGCTCGGGCAGGCGTGCGTGGCTCGACGTCACGATGGCGACAGGGGTGATTTCCGACAGTCTGGCCCGGGGTGAGGCGGGGTGCCTTGCCGGCGGCCCACGATCGTCCAGACGACGTGGTTTGGCTGGTCGCCGATCGTCCAGAACCGGTGCGGGATGACCGCGAGCCGCGGACGATCCGCCCGCGTCATCGGGCGGCTTTCCCCTCGCCGATCCAGCGGACGATGCGCTCCGGCGTCGCGGGGAGCTCGGTGACGTGGACACCGTAGTCGCGAAGCGCGTCGTCGATGGCGGCGGAGATGGCGCTCGGCGCCATCATCCGGCCCGCCTCGCCGCCGCCCTTGATGCCGTGCACCGTGATCGGCGAGGGGGTCTCCTCGTGGCCGATCTTCAGTTCCGGGACCTCCATCGCCGTAGGGATCAGAAAGTCCATGAACGTCGTGCTCAGGGGCTGGCCGTCGTCGTCGAAAACCAGCTCCTCGAGCAGCGCCGTGGCGACGCCCTGCGCCGTGCCGCCGAGGATCTGGCCCTCGAGCGAGCGCGGGTTGACCATCGTGCCCGCGTCGTGGACGGCGGCGTAATCGAGGATCTCGACGGCGCCCGTATCGGTGTTCACCTCGACGGCGGCGATGTGGCAGGCGTGGCCCATGCACGGGTAGAAGACGCCGAGGTCGCTGCGATCCTTCTTCGGCATGGTCGTGAACGGGTGGTCGTACACGTGGCTCGCCTCGAGGCCGCTTTGGAGACCCTCGGGTAGGTCGGTGGCGAACAGGTAGGCGCGCAGCGCGATATCGGAGAAGCCCATCCGCGAGGTCGGGGTGCCGACGACCTGGAAGCCGCCGTCCGACCACTCGAGGTCGTCCGGGCTCACCTCGAGCGAACGCGCCGCGATCTTCTTCGCCTTGTCCTTGATCTTCTCGGAGGCCCCCTTGATCGCTCCGGCGTACATCACCGTGAGGCGACTCCCGCCAGGTCCTGCGGCCGGCAGGCCGCCCTGGGTCCCGTGGTACTTCACCGCGACACTCGCCGGGTCGACGTCGAACTCCTCGGCGACCAGCGTCGCCGCCATCGTGTCGGAGCTGTTGCCCCAGAACGGCGTCGAGTACAGGGTGACGCTCAGGTTGCCCATCGTGTCCGCGTGCAGCGTGACGCCTTCCGGCGTGCTCGTCATCTCGGCCGCCGGCTCGTCGAACCAGAACCAGAACTCGGTCGCGCTATAGACGCTGCGCTCCTGGCAGGTCGTCACGCCGATGCCGATGTGGCGGCCCTGCTCCCGCAGCTCCGCCTGCTTACGCCGCCAGCCCTCGTAGTCGAACAGCGCCAGCGCGTTTTCTAGCACCTGCGGATAGTTCCCGGAGTCGTACATGTTTCCAGTGGGGATGTAGTAGGGGAACTCCTCCGGCTGGATGAGGTTCTTGCGGCGGATCTCGGCCGGGTCCATACGGAGCTCCTTCCCCGCCTTCTCGACCACGCGCTCAAGCGCCCAGTTGGCGACCTCCGCCCCGAAGCCGCGGTAGGCGCCCTGCTGGGTCTTGTTCGTCAGCACCGCACGCAGGTGGTACTCGGTGCTCTTGATCCTGTAGGGCCCGGTGACCTGCGCCATCGAGTTGCCATGCGTGCCGACACCGAGGAAGCAGTAGGCGCCGTAGTCGTCCACGACGTCCGTCTTGAAGCCGACGAACGTCCCGTCCCTCTTCAGAGCGAGCTGGACGTCGTAGTAGCGGTCGGACGCGTGCTGGTCGCCGTTGGTGACGTGGTCGAGCCTGTCCTCGAAGTACTTGACCGGCCGGCCTGTCACCTTCGCCATGGCGCCGGCTGTCGTGATCGCGCGCCAGCAGCAGAAGCGCGCGCCGAAACTGCCGCCGGACGCGTAGGGGATGATGTTCAGTTTGTTGCTCTCGACCTTGAGCGTGTTCGCGAGAAGGAAGCTGAACCACGACATGCTGATGCTGTTGGCGTGGACGGTCAGCTCCTCGGTGCCCGGGTCGTAGATCGCGATCGCGCCGGCGTTGTCGAGCGGCTGGGCCGCCCCGCGGCGCCAGTGCAAGGTGTCCTTGACGACGAGGTCGGCCTCGGCGAAGTCTCTCTCGACTTCGCCGAAGCTGAAGGTCCGCTCGTACGCCAGGTTGGAGCCGAGTGCTTCGTGGAGAATCGCGGCGCCGGGCTCGAGCGCCGCGAACGGGTCAACGACGGGGTCGAGTTGCTCGTACTCCACCTCGATAAGGTCACGCGCGTCCTCGGCGATGTAGCGGCTCTCGGCCGCGACGATGGCGACACCCTCGCCGACATACCGCACCTTGTCTACGGCGAGCAACCGGAACACGTGCTTGTCGGGCTGGGGACCGGCGTCGGGCAGCGGGTTCAGCAACTCCGCCGCCTCGGCCCCGGTGAGCACTGCGACCACGCCGGGCAGCTCCTTGGCCGCAGAGACGTCGATGCTCTTGATGCGTGCGTGCGGGAACGGGCTGCGCAGGGTCACCGCGTGCAGCATCCCCGGGAATGAGACGTCGTCGATGTACTTGCCGATGCCGCGCAGGAACTTCGGATCCTCGACCCGCTTGATCGACTTGCCGACCCACTTCAGGTCCTTGGGCGCGACGGGAGCGGGCAGCTCGGGCCGGCTCAAGACGACGCACCTCGCTGCATCTTCTCCGCGGCGTCCATCACGGCATCGACGATGAACTGGTACCCGGTGCAACGGCAGAGGTTGCTCGAGATCCCCTCTCGCGCCTCCTCGCGCGTCGGGTTAGGGTTCTCGCGCAGGATCTCGATCGTTCGGAGCACCAGTCCCGGCGTGCAGTACCCGCACTGGAGCCCCTGCTTCTCCCAGAACGCCTCCTGGATCGGGTGCAGCCGCTGGAAGTCGGGGGCGACGCCCTCGATCGTGGTGATCTCGGCGCCGTCGGCCTGCACTCCGAACGCGATGCACGATCGCACCGACTCGCCGTTCATCAGCACAGTGCACGTGCCGCACACCCCGTGCTCACACCCGGCGTGCGTCCCCGTCAGGCCGAGGTCGATGCGCAGGACGTCGACGAGCAGGCGGCGCGGCTCCACGTCCAGCGTGTGGTCGTGGCCGTTCACCTTCAACGAAACACGGCGAGTACCGCTCATCGTGCCACCCGCGCCCGTTCCATCGCTGTCGAGATCGCCCTGTGCACCTGCACCCGCGCGATCCTCACGCGGTACGCGGAGCTTCCGTGTATGTCGC
>CAZCIJ010000306.1:0-4003 GCA_964498265.1 uncultured Gaiellales bacterium
CGACGCGCTGCCGCAGGGCAGGCGTGACCGGTTTGCCGCGCGCACCGGCTTCGACCCGCGCGCGGCTGGCCGCGCCGTACCGCTGGTCCCGCATCTCCCCGCGACGCATCCAGGCCTGGCGCGAGGTGAACGAGCTGCCCGGCCGCGAGCTGATGCGCGACGGCCGCTGGTTGGTCTAGCGCTGCTGCGAGGTTTCCCTACTCAGGTCAGTACGAGGAGGTTTCTATGAGCCCAGGCAAGGACGCGCAGAAGTCTGCCAAGAGCACCACCGCGAACAAGAAGTCCAAGGGATTCACAGCCGAGGAACGAGCGGCGATGAAGGAGCGAGCCCGAGAGCTGAAGGCGGAGACGCGAAGTGAGGACGGGGAGAAGGCCGTGCTCGCGAAGATCGCCGCGATGCGGGGATCGGATCGCCCCATGGCCAAGCGGCTCCACGCCATCGTCAAGGCCAGCGCGCCAGACCTCTCGCCGAAGACCTGGTACGGGATGCCCGCGTATGCCAACGACGACGGCAAGGTGGTCTGCTTCTTCCAAAGCGCGCAGAAGTTCAAATCGAGGTACGCGACGCTCGGCTTCAACGACGCGGCGAACCTCGACGAAGGCGCCATGTGGCCGACCTCCTTCGCGCTCAAGGAGTTGACCCCCACCGAAGAGGCGAGGATCGCCGCGCTCGTGAAGAAGGCGGTGAGCTGAGGACTGATCTCGCCACCGGCCCCCACCTTCGGGGGACGGGCTGAGGCGTCCGTCCACGACGGCGGCCGGATCGTCTTCGAGGGCACCCCAGCCGATTTCGTCGCCGCCGATTCACGCGGGGTTCTGTTCAGTGATGCGGCTTCGCGTCTCTCGCCTGTCGCCGCTCGTCGTCGCGTTTCGCGCTGTCGTGCGACCCTGGTGCGGCCCCACCGCGGGCGACCGCGTCAGACGTTCGTGTCGAGGCCGCGGAGGCCTACGATGGTGGCATGCGATACCGGCGTGAGATCGATGTCGCCGCTGGACGGAACATCGTGTTCGCGTACTTGTCGGACTTCGCGAACGCGGCCGAGTGGGATCCCGGGATCGTCGAGGCGCGGCGCCTGACGCCGGCGCCGACGGCGGTCGGCAGCCGGTTCGAGGTGATCGCGCTCTTCCGTGGCAGGCGGCAGCGCTTCGAGTACGTCGTCACGGAGTATCAGGACGGGACGCACATCGTGCTTCGTGGCGAGGGCGAGAAGGCGCTCTCGGACGATGTGATCACGGTAACGGGCCACGAGGGCGGCACGCGTGTCGTCTACGAGGCCGACCTCCGGCTGAAGGGCGTCTATCGCGTCGCCGAGCCGTTCCTGCGCTCGACGTTCGAGCGCATGGGCGACGCCGCGCTCGACGGCCTCGCCGCGCGCTTCGCACGCGCGTCCGGATGACCGCGCGGCCGGGCGAGATCGGCAGGCTGCCGACCGGTGCTGAGATGCGGCTCACGGGCGACGGGGCGACCGCGGTCGTGTGCGTGAACGGCGGCCAGGCCGGCGAGGTGGAGGGGACCTGGAGCGCCTCGCTCGAGTGGCTCGTGCGCCGGCTGGCGCCGCGCTTCCGGCAGCTCGCCTTCGCCGAGGTCCGCTACCGCGTGAAGTCGTGGCGGCACCTCGAGGCGTGCGTCAAGGACGCGCGCGCGGCCGTGCACGCAGTGGGCGCGCGCCGGACACTGCTGCTCGGCTTCTCGATGGGCGGGGCGGTCGCTATCTCGGCGGCGGACGAGCCGTCGGTCGAGCGGGTGCTGGGGCTCGCTCCCTGGATCCCCGACCGGCTCTCGCTCGAGCCGCTGCGCGGGAAGCGGATCGACATCCTGCATGGATCGCTCGACCGCTGGCTCCCCGGCATCCCGGGCGTGTCGCCCGCCTCGTCGCGGCGCGGGTTCGAGCGCGCCCGCGCGCTCGGCGTCGCGGGCCGGTATGAGCTGATCCCGGGCGCGCTGCACGGCATCGCGCTGCGCGCGCACTGGGGGCGGCCGGTCCCGCTCCCTCGCGCCGCAGCGTGGGAGCGACGCATCGCGGTTCAGCTCGCGGCGCTCTGAAGCCGGCGCCGCTCGAGCTGCGCGGCGTCCGGCACCTTCACGTTCCAGACGAGCCCGAGTCGCTCGAGGCCCCGGATCACCCACCAGGAGACGTCGATCTGGCGGCGGTCGAGCCCGTGGCGCGCCGAGGCGGGGAAGGCGTGGTGGTTGTTGTGCCAGCCCTCGCCGAAGACGAGCAGGGCGACGAGGCGGTTGTTGCGAGCCTGGTCGCGCGAGCGGTACTCCTGGCGGCCGAACATGTGGCAGATCGAGTTCACGCTGAAGGTCGCGTGCTGGTAGGCGAAGATGCGGATCAGGCCGCCCCACACGAGGCCCTCGAGGCCGGCGTCGACGGTGCCGCCGGCCCAGTAGCCGATCGCGAACGGGAGCCCGAGGGTGAGGCCGACCCAGAGCAGGTAGGCGCGGTCGATCAGGCGGAGCATGCGGTCGTCGTACAGGTCCTTGCCGTACTCGCGCCCCTGCTCCATGCCGAGGTTCGAGAAGAGCCAGCCGACGTGCGCGTGGACGAAGCCGCGGAGGGCGCCGAACGCGCCGTCGCCGTGGCCGACGTGGGGGGAGTGGGGGTCGCCGGGCTGGTCGGAGAGGGCGTGGTGCTTGCGGTGGTCGGTGACCCACTGCGTGAGAGGGCCCTGCATCGTCATGCAGCCGAGGATCGCGAGGATCGCCTTGACCGGGGCGCTCGTCTCGAAGCCGCGGTGCGTGAAGTAGCGGTGGAAGCCGATCGTTGTCCCGAACGCGCAGACGACGTAGAAGCCGGCGAAGAGCGCCAGGCCCACCCGGTGGAAGGCGACGCCCCAGAGCAGGCCCATGGCGGAGAGCAGGCCGAGCGGCGGGACGACGACCGCGACCACCGTGACGACCTGGCTGATGCGGCTCGTCCGCGGGCGGACAGTCGCAACCTTGGACAGATCGGTATAATGGGCGTCTAGCATGCGTACAGACTATCCGACAGAGCGCCTCGCGCTGTCAACTCGGTGAAGATCGCGGTCGTCGGCAGCGGGATCTCCGGGCTCGGCGCGGCCTACGTGCTCGCGCGGGCGCACGATGTGCACGTGTTCGAGCGCGACGGGCGCGCGGGCGGGCACGCGAACACCGTCGTCCACGACGGCCTCGCGCTCGACAGCGGCTTCCTGGTCCACAACGAGCGCAACTACCCGCTGCTCGGCCGGCTCTTCGGCGAGCTCGGCGTCGGGACGCACCAGTCGGACATGTCCTTCTCGGTCAGCTGCCACGGCTGCGGCCTCGAGTACTCCGGCCGGCGGCCGTTCGCCCAGCCCGCGAACGCCGCCAGGCCCGGCTTCCTCTCGCTCCTCTGGGAGATCGGGCGCTGGCTGCGGACGGCGCGCCCCGAGGACGAGTTGCAGTCGCTCGGCGAGTACCTCGACGCCCACCGCTACTCGCAGCGGTTCCGCCGCCATTTCCTCGTGCCGCTGACCTCCGCGCTCTGGTCGACCGCACCGGGCCGCGCGCTCGAGTTCCCGGCTGCCTGCGCGATCCGCTTCTTCGGCAACCACGGCATGCTCGGCTTCAGCCGCTTCCGCTGGCGCACCGTCACCGGGGGCAGCCGCCGCTACGTCGACGCGATCGCCGCCCGGCTCGGCGACCGCCTCCGGCTCGGACGCGGCGTGCGGTCCGTCCGCCGCTCGCCGGACTTCGTCGAGCTGCGGATCTGGGACGAGGTCGAGCGCTTCGACCGCGTCGTCCTCGCGACGCACGCCGACCAGGCGCTCGCCCTGCTCGAGGACCCAACTGGGGACGAGCGGCGCGTGCTCGGCGGCTTCGCCTACACGACGAACGAGGCGATCCTCCACACCGACTCCCGCTTCCTGCCGCGAACGCCGCGCGCCCGCGCCTCCTGGAACTATCGCCTCGGCGACGACGGCCGCGCGACGATCACCTACCACCTGAACCGGCTCCAGGCGCTCGACACCAAGCGCGACTACTGCGTGACGCTGAACG
>CAZCIJ010000307.1:0-3999 GCA_964498265.1 uncultured Gaiellales bacterium
CTCCCGCCGGGCCAAGCCCGGCTCCGGCGGCGCATCCTTGCCGCCCAAGATCCAGAAAGACTTGTCACAACCTCACGAGTCCGCGGGACCAAGAAGGGCTAGCCGGTTCTCGACCCGGCTCCGGGCCCGCTGCGGATCCACTCGCGCAGGTCGTACCAGTGGGTGTCCCGCAGCGCCGCGGCCACGCCCGGGTCCGTGTGCTCGGGATTGAAGACGTGGTGATCGAGGTCGGCGCAGATCGCCACCGCCTCGAGCGGCACCGTGCGCAGGCTTACGAGCGCCTCAGCCGGGAGCCTCGCCTCCGCGACCGTGTAGTGCTTGAAGTGGAGGTCCGGCGCGAGATCGAGTAGCGCGGGCCAATCCGGACAGCTGCGCGCGCTCATCGATGCCAGTGTAGTTCTGCGCCTGCGCCCGATTCCCTCGCATCCGTCGCAACGAGCGGCGACTAGACGCTAGATGATTGATTCCGAATGGGCGTGCCCGCGGGGAGGGCATGCACCAAGCAGCGTGGTCGACTCGATCGGCGTCAAGGTTGGAGTACCTTGATGCCGATCGAGTCGGGCGCGATGCACCGTGTGCAGGCCCCCAGCCGGGGGTGCGAGCCATTCGGAATCAATCATCTAGGCGCGGTGAAGGCCGCCCGCTCGGCCCGGGCGGTGCGCTCGTGCACGAGCTCCCGGAGGGCCCGCAGCACCGCGGGATCGGTCTCCGGCAGCACGCCGTGGCCCAGGTTGAAGATGTGGCCGGGCCGGCCGGCCACCGCCGAGAGGATGCGCTCGGTCTCGGCGGCCACTCGCTCGAACGGACCGAGCAGGACCGCAGGGTCGAGGTTGCCCTGGATGCCGCGGTCGTGACCGACGAGCTCCCATCCCCGATCGATGCGCGTGCGCCAGTCGAGACCGATCACGTCACCTCCCGCCGCCGCCATCTCCTCGAGCAGATGCGTGCAGCCGGTGCCGAAGTGGATCGCCGGCACCGGGCAGGCGGCGAGGATCCGCGCGGAGTAGGGAGCGACAAGCTCGACGAAGTCCGGCGCCGAGAGCGCGCCGACCCAAGAGTCGAAGAGCTGGATCACGTCCGCCCCCGCCGCGGCCTGCGCGCGCGCGTACGCCGCAAGGCCGTCGGCGAGCCTCTCCATCAGCGCCTTCCACACCGCTGGGGCGCCGTACATGCAGCGCTTCGTCTCCGTGAAGCTCCGGCTCGGCCGTCCCTCGATCAGGTAGCCGGCGACCGTGAACGGGCCGCCGACGAAGCCGACGACCGCGCGATCGCGCCGCAGCGCGTCCCGAACGATCCTGACGGCCTCGAGCGGGCGCGGGAGGTCCGCCTCGGCGTCGAGCGGGCGCAGCCGCGCGACGTCGCGGAGGCTGCGCAGAGGCTCTGCGACCACCGGGCCGACGCCTTCGACCAGCTCGACCTCGGCGCCCATGGCGACGAGTGGGAGCATGATGTCCGAGTACATGACGGCCGCATCCACTCCATGGGCCTCGACCGGCTGCAGCGTGACCTCGGCGCAGAGGTCCGGCCGATCGCAGATCGCGAAGAGGTCGAAGCGCTCCCGGATCGCCCGGTACTCGGGCAGCGACCGCCCCGCCTGCCGCATGAACCACACCGGCGTCCTCTCCACCGGCTCCCGCCTGGCTGCGCGCACGAGGAGCGGGTCGGCCATGCAAGAAGAGTAGTGGTCGAGACGAGGCACTAGGTGCGAATCGTCGTCGACGTCAGCCCCCTGTCCGTCCCGCGCACCGGGATCGGAAACTACCTTCGCGGGATGGTCGCAGGGCTTGCCGACGAGGCGCGGCCGGCCGGCCACGAGATCGTGGCCTTCGCGCCGGCCGGCGTGCGCGGACGGCGGAGGATCGAGGAGACGCTCGCGGGGCTCCCGGTGCAGCCCGCGCTCGTCACGCTGCCCGTGGCACACGCCTGGCGCACCGCCTGGAGCCGCGCCGGAGCGCCGGCGCTCGAGCGCGTGATCGGCCGGTTCGACGTCCTCCACTTCTCCGACTGGATGTACCCCCCGCAGCGCGCAGGGCTGCGAACGACGACCATCCACGACCTCGTGCCGCTTCGCTTCCCGCAATGGACGACGTGGCGGACACGCCGCATGCACGGGGCCAAGTACCGAGAGGCGGCGCGGACGTGCGCCCTCGTCTTCGTCAACTCGGCCTTCACGGCACGGGAGATCGAGGCCGTGCTCGGCGTGCCTCGGTCGCGGATCCGCGTCGCCTACCCCGGGGTCGATCCCCGCTTCTCGCCGGATGGCCCGCGTCGCGACATCGGCGCGCCGTACATCCTGGCAGTCGGGACGCTCGAGCCGCGGAAGAACCTCGAGATCGTGCTCGATGCCTACCGGCTCCTGAAGCGCGACCGGCCGGAGACCGAGCTCGTCGTCGCGGGGGCGGAGGGCTGGGGCGCCTCTCCCGCGATCGGGGCCGACCGCGTGCGCAGGCTGGGCTTCGTCCCCGACGAGGAGCTCGCTCGCCTGTACCGCGGGGCCTCGGCGTTCGTGTACGCATCGCGCTTCGAAGGGTTCGGCCTCCCGGTGGTCGAGGCGCTCGCGAGTGGCATACCCGTCGTCTGCTCCGCGCACGGATCGCTCGACGAGGCCTGCGGGGACGCGGCGCTGCGTGCCGACCCGGCCAGCGCCGCGTCGTTCGCGAGGGCGCTCCACGACGCCCTCGAGCCCGAGCCGGAGCGAAGGGCTCGCGGCCTCGCGCATGCGCGCTCGTTCACGTGGCGGGCATGCGGCGCCGAGTTTCTGGCCGGCTTCCTGTCCGCGCAGGCGGAGAGAGGCTGACCTGCGAGTCGGCTTCGACACCTCCCCCCTCGTCCAGACGCGGGCCGGGACGGCCCGCTACGTCACCGGACTGCTCGGCGCCCTCCCTTCCGAGATCGAGATCCTCCGCTACGCGTTCGGCGGCCCGGCGCGGGCGACGGTGCCGCTCCGGGACGTCGGCTGGTACCTCGCCGGCCTCCCGGCTCGTGCGGCGCGAGACCGTGTCGCGCTTCTCCACTGCCCGACCGTTCGCGCGCCGCTGCGCAGCCGCGTGCCCGTGGTCGTGACCGTGCACGATCTCGCAGTCCTGCGCCATCCTTACCTCTTCAACTCCTGGAGCCGCCACTACGCGCGACGGCTGCTTCCGCGCGTCCTGCGCGCGGCGACGAGAATCGTGGCCGTCTCCGAGTTCACGCGCAGGGAGCTCCTCGAGCTGCTGGATGTGCCGGAGGAGCGGATACACGTCGTTCGAAACGGCGTCGGCGCGCCGTTTCACCCGGACGGCGAGACGGCTCCCGGCCGCTTCGTCCTCGGCGTGTCCACCCTCGAGCCGCGCAAGAACCTCCGGCGTCTCGTTGAGGGTTTCCAGCGCTCGCGGCTCTCCGGCTACGAGCTCCTGATCGTCGGGGCCCAGGGGTGGGGACACGTGCATGCCTCGGGAGCCGGCGTGCACTTGCTGGGCGAGGTCTCCGACGACGAGCTGGCGCGCCTCTACCGGGGCGCCGCGTGCGTCGCCTACGTGTCGCTCTACGAGGGCTTCGGGCTCCCGGTCGTCGAGGCGATGCGCTGCGGGACGCCGGTGGTGGTCTCGCAGGCGGCCGCGCTCGGTGAGGCGGCAGGCGACGCCGCCGTCGTCGGCGACGCGCTCGACCCGCAGTCGATCGCTGACGGGCTGGCCGACGCGGTGGCGCGCCGCTCCGAGCTCGGCCAGCGCGGGCTCGAGCGCTCCGCGCGCTTCAGCTGGGCGCGGGCCGCGCGCGAGACCGCCGAGGTCTACGCCAAGGCGGCCTCGTGAGCCTCGCTCGCCTCAGGCTCGCTGCCGTCGCGGAAACCGATAGGCCAAAGGTTGGCCCATGAGCGGGCCGCTCGTCGTCGTCGACGCCGACGTGCTCGGACGGCAGCGAACCGGAGACGAGAGCTACGTGGCCAACCTGCTGCGAGAGGCCGGCGCACTGGCCGAGGATCTCGAGCTCGCCACGGTGACGCGGCACCCCGAGCTCGTG
>CAZCIJ010000308.1:0-3973 GCA_964498265.1 uncultured Gaiellales bacterium
ATACCTCACATCACCCTCCTTCGTCGCGGGAAGACACCCTGGACGGATACGAGCCGCCCGATCGATCGGTTTCACGGCGAGGCCGCTCACCCAACGACAGGCCGCTACTCTGTGATTCGCCGCCCCCGTGGCTCAGTGGAGAGAGCATCCGTGGTTGGGGAAGCGACCTGGTGCGGTGGCTCGAAGTCGGCGGTGCTCACGCACTGCCGACCTTGGAGGTGGTCACGATGCATCTCCCCCTGCTCGGCACGCTGTCAGCGTGCTCGAGCCGTCCCCCGCAGCGCCGGTTCGGGATGGCTTCAGAACCGGCCTGACGCCATTCGCTCCGTGCCCATCCGCCACTCCCCGACCACCTCGTCGCTGAGCGCTTCCGCCGCCTCGACGGCGGATGGCAGCACACGGTGCGGTGCGTCGGTTGACGTCTGCTTGTCTAGCCGCTTCTGCGGTCGCGCAGGTCGAGCTCGAGCGCGGCCAGGCTGCGCAATCGGTCGAGCCGCCACTGCTCCTGCGGCTGGGGCTGGCCGTTCACACGTTCCGAGGTGAGCACCGCCAGGATGACTGCGCACTCGCCGAACCCGAGCGAGGGCAGCAACACCGTGCCCGAAGCCTTCGCCGCGATCGTCTCGGCTGCCGACACGGCGGCGGGGTCGTCGCCGTGGCGGTCGCGAAGCTGGCTAGCGAGCCACGCCGCCTGCGAGTTCAGCAGTTCCACATCGGCCGCCGGCCCGGAGAACCTCGTCGTCGCCACGGCGGGGGAGGATACCCACCTGGCTCGGCGATGGAGCGTTCTGCAGGTCGTCGAGGTCCATCGCCGGGCGCACCGTATGAGGGTCGATAGAGCGTTTGAGCGTCGAGGTGGGAGGTTGAGGCTGGCTAACCCGCGTGGTCGACGGGTTGAGGAATCTCCCAGTGTGGGAGGTTGGCGGGTGGGGTTGGCGCGCGGTGGTGAGCAGCCGTGCAGAAAAGGAAGGTGCGCGAGGTTACTGCGTGCCTCGGTTAATGCCGCTTGCGGATGCTTCGTCGTGACCGAGTTGATGAGGTGGGGGACGGCCTTAGGTCGACAGGGCGGCGGCTGCGGCGCCTGCCGTTGGGTACGGTCTCGCCGCCCGCCCGCTTCAGCGTCTCGAGCGGGGCTTCACACGTCTCTCGCTCAAGCCGCATCTCCCTGGTGATTCTTCTCGGGCTCGTCCGGGAGCTCGACGGCGCCCGCGAGCACGAACTCCTCGAGCTCGAAGCTTCCGTGTGCTTCGGCCACGTGCGCCTGTACGGCGGCCACGAGCTGCTCGTCGCTTTCCGCCTCCGTCGAGAAGGCGCAGCCGGCCTCGAGGCAGTCGAAACGCTTCCTCGCCATCGCGCCGAGCCTACCCCGCCTCGACGCCAACGACGAAGTCGATCTCCGGGTCGAGGATCTGCTCGACGAGCGTCTCGTCCGGTGTCACGCCCATCTCGCGGCAGCGGTTGCGGTAGTGTCGCACCTTCTGCCGTTGGTACTTCTCGAGGTCGAGATCCGGCACCGCCCTCTGGTACTCGACGAGGCCGACGAGGTTGCCGCGAAACTCGTCGAAGGTCGCGTGCACGAGATCCTCGTACTCCGGGTGTTGCCCGACGAGGAGCCGGATCGCGGCTGTGCCGAAGGTGATGTGGCGGCCCTCGTCGGCCAGGATGCGGCGGAAGCCCTCGCGCAGCGCGGGGAACACGTGCCAGAGCTCGATGGCGTCAATCAGGATCTCGTACGAGGGCATGGTCAGCACACCTTCGGCGAAGGCGTTGTAGAGGGCGGCGAAGCGGACGAAACTCGCCTCGACGCTCGCCAGGTCGCCCGAGCGCACCGCCTCCATGAGCTCACGCCCGTAGCGGGGCAGGCCCTCGTGCAGGACCTCCTTGACCTCGAAGCGGCCTGTGGGATCGACCGTCTTCGTGCGCTCAAGGAAGTAGGGGGCGACCTCCCCGGGCTCTAGGAGTCCCGCGACCCGCTCGTGCCACAGGGCGAGGAACTCGGAGTGCTTCGCCTCTTCCATCAGGAAGGTGGAGAGGAACATCGTCCAGTCGTAGCGGCCGAGCGCGTGCGCAGCGCTCAGCATGGGCAGGAGCTCGTCGGTGACACGCTGCTCGCCGGCGAAGAAGCGGACCGTGATGCCGAGGAGACTGCCCTGCTGCTCCACAGCGAGGCCCGTCCAGTCCTCTACGTCCTGCGCGTACTCGAGCTCGCGCGGATTCCAGACGCTGTTGATCGCCTTCTCGTACTTGCGGTAGACCTCCCCGCGCATCATCTCGCGGGTGAAGTGGAACTTCTCGTGGGCCTCGGCCTGATACGTCGGCGCTCGTGCCCCGGTCATTCTCTCCTCCTTCTCGACTGCCGTTTGCGCCTTTTGTGCCATCTTGCAGGACCGATGGACGCTAAAAGCGTCGGAGCGGCACACGCTCGAGGCGAGAAGGTAGAAGCGGTTCTCATCGACTTCGGGCCTGACGGGATCGGCTCGATGAACATGTGGTGCGTCGGATCGCGTGGCATCGGATCGCCTCCTCGTTATCGTCACTGGGCGGCCGGATAGGAGCGCGAAGGACGCTCAAGCGCCGCCTCGAACGCTGCCCGCACCTCCGCATGCGTCCACGGAACCGGCGACCGCGTAAGGAAGAAGTCGTTCGCGGCGAGAGTGGTAAGCTCGTCCAAGTCGTCCTCGGTCACGCCGACTTCGCGGAGGGTCGGGATCTCTGCCTCGACGAGAATGGCCTCGACGCCGCGAACGGCCCGCGACCCGTCGCCCGATCCGTCGCCGGGGGTCCCGAGCGCATCCCCGATGCGCTCGAGGAGCGAGGCGACGCGACGTCGCTCGCGCTCGAGCGTTTCGGCAAGGACGAGCGCCACGGTGAGGCCGTGCGGGAGCTTGAAAAGGGTCCCGATCGCCTGCGCGAGTGCGTGCTCGGCGCCGCAGTCGGAGATGTTCATGGCGAGACCGGCCATGAGGCTCGCGCACGCCATCTCGGATCTCGCCTTCGCATCCGAGCCGTCTCTGACAGCGGCAACGAGGGAGCGTCCGGCTAGCCGGATCGCCTCGAGAGCGATCGCGTTGCCGATCGGGGTTCGAACCTTCACTACGATCGCGGCGATCGCCTGGGCGAGGGCGTCGATGCCGGTGTATGCCGACGTCCGCGGTGGCAACGAATGGGTAAGCAGCGGGTCGACGAGGGCGTGCTGGCCGCGAAGGCTCGGGTTCGCGATGCCCGCCTTGAGGCCCGTCGCCGGGTCGGTGAGGACGGCCCCGCTGGAGACCTCGGAGCCCGTCCCGGCCGTCGTCGGGACACAGACGAGGGGCAGATCCGGCTCCCGGTAGCAGCGCTCGGAGGCGAGGAAGTCGCGGATCGCCTGCCCCTGTGTCAGGCAGAGCCGCCCCGCCTTGGCGGTATCGATCACCGAGCCCCCGCCGATCGCGACGACGGCTTCGGCGCCGGAGCGGGCAAGGGCGGCGCCGACGTCATCCGCGAGGTCGAGGGTCGGCTCGCCTGGCTCCTTCTCGTAGCGCACGATCTCGGCGTCGGCAGCCTCGACCTCGTAAAGGCATGCGCCGACCGCCGCGTTCGTCTCCTCGAGCCGCGCGTCGGTGACGACGAAGGCCCGCGAGACACTCTCCGACGCCAAGACCGCGCCGAGCCTCAAGGCGACGCCCTCGCCGAACTCGACCCTGACAGGGAGATGGTTCGTGAACGGGGCGATCCCATCAGCCACGGCGCGGGTCTCTGGCTCTCTCTCAGGGGCAGACTCTACGCGGTCGACGCCAAGACAGTCTTCAGCTTGATAGTGCTCGAGCCTTGCACCCGAACTCTCGCCCCAAGCCGGTGACCTGCTCCCCTCTGGCGTTGACACGTCAGGCCGCGGTTTTCTGTAGATCCTCCCACGTCTCGCGTACCTCGAGCGGCGTGCGGTAGTCGAGGCCCGAGTGGGGCCGGTGGTGGTAGCGCTCGATGTAGCCACCGA
>CAZCIJ010000309.1:0-3878 GCA_964498265.1 uncultured Gaiellales bacterium
CGCGTGCGTCGACGACCGTGTAGCCGTCGAGGGACGCCTTCAGCTCGTCCACGTCGATCACCGGGAGCGTCTCGGTCGGGAAGCCCGCCTCCTTCCACGCGCGCAGGCCTCCCTCGAGATAGCCGAGGACGTGAAAGCCGGCCTCGACGAGAATGCCGGCGGCGACCTTCGCGATCGGCTCCGGCTCGGCGTGGACGACGAGCCGCAGCTCTGCTGGGAGCTGCAGCTCGGCGCGGTCGGCGAGGTCGGCCCGGTTGAACTGCATGGTGAGAGCGCCGGGAAGGTGCTCGGCGGCGAACGAGCGGGGAGGCCGCAGGTCGAGAACGACCGCCCCCCGCTCGAGGGCCGTGCGCACCTCGGCGGGAGTCATGCCCGCATCGCTCCCTCGAGCTCCTCCTTCGTGATCAGACCGAGGTTGTACGACTTGATCCACTGGTAGTTCTCCGGGAAGGGCTTGCCCGTCTCCTTCACGAAGCGGGCGAAGGCCGCGACGTCGGGCTGGGAGAGAGCGAGGTTGTGGTGCTTCTCGAAGTAGACGGTGGAGCTCGCCTTACCGCTCATGTTGACGCCCCCGCACGTCGAGCCACCGTAGTGATTCGGGAAGATCTCGACCCAGTCGGGGAGAGTGAAGAGCTTCTCGTGAATCGAGCGGAACTGGGTCTGCGCTCGCTCGGCCTCGTCCATGACGTCGATCGCCTGCTCGCCGACGAGCAGGTCTGGGCGGCCGACGTCGCCGACGAAGAGCGAGTCCCCGGTCAGGACGCACCAGGGCTCATCCGAGCGCAGGCGATCGGTGATCAGGTAGCAGGTGTGCTCGGGCGTGTGGCCCGGGGTGTGAATCGCCTGCACCTCCATCGTGCCGACGGTGAGCACCTGGCCGTCCCTGAGCGGCTCGAACTCGTAGCGCACGAGCCCCTGCGCCGCCTCGTGCAGGTAGTGCGGGGCGCCGGTGATCTCCGCCAGCTCTCGCGCGCAGGAGATGAAATCGGCATGGACGTGCGTCTCGAGGACTCCGACGACGTCGAGGCCCTGATCGGCCGCCTCGAGGACGTAGAAGTCCGTCCCGAGATCGGCGATCGGGTCGACGACGAAGCCCTGCCGAGCTCGAGGACAGCCGAGGAGATAGGAGGCCTGGAATAGAGGCTCGTATCGGAACTGCTTGAAGATCATCGTACGTTCCTTCCGAATGCGACAGAGGGAATATGCAAAGGAGGTCGGCTCATTCAGCTTCCGACTTCCGGATGTAATACGTGAAGACGCCGTCCTCCTCTTGCCAGTCGAGGAGCTCGTTGCCCGTGTCCTCGGCCCAGGCCGGAACGTCGGCGACCGAGCCCCGATCCGTCGCGAGCAGCTTCAGCACCTGACCGGGCTCGAGGCTCTTGATCTCCTTGCCGGCCTTCACGACCGGCATGGGACAGAGGAGACCCCGAGCGTCGAGCACCTTGTCCTCCTTGACGTGCATGGATACCTCCTACTAGACGAACAGGGTCACGTGAGCTCTGCGGGCCTCCGAGAGGAAGGCGGCGGCGCCGCCGTACTGGACGCCGTCGATGAAGTCGTCCTCTTTGTAGCCGAACACCTCCATCGTCATCTGGCAGGCGATGAGGCGCACGTCGCTCTCGCGCGCAGCGTCGAGTAGCTCCCGAATGGTGGCGACGCCCTTGGCCTTGAACTTCGACTTCATCATCGAGGTCGCCATCGGCCCCATTCCCGGCATGGCCGTCACGATGTTCGGCATGGGAACCGGCATGGGCATCGCCGGGTTCCCCACTGGGGAGACCTTGAGCTTCGACTCGAGGTCCTTGTGGATGATGTTGAGGCCGTAGAACGTGAAGAAGACCGCTGTGTCCATCCCTGAGGCGGCCGCCGTCGTCGCCAGGATGAGGGGCGGGTAGGCCCAGTCCAGCGTGCCCTTCGACGCGATCATGGCGGCCTTCTTCGTCGCGGCGTCTCTCTTGAGAGCGCGCTCCACCTCCTCGCGGACGATCCGCCGCACCTCCTCCTCGGGGAACGCCGTCATCACCGCCGCATCGGTCGGTGTCGTCTCATCCAGCATGAGCTACCTCCAGCTCCTCCGCCGCGGCCTGTAGCGACGCGAGCAGGGCCGCGGCCCTCCCTGCCCGCTCCTTCCAGAACCCCGAGGCACGCGCAGCCTCCGTCTTCGCGAGAGCAGCGAGCCAGCCGAGCGTCCCGGCCGGGTCCTGCTCGAGCAGCGCACGCAGCGCGAAGCGGCGCTCGCCGGCGCGAAGGCCGAGCCCCAGCTCCCGCGCCGCCCGCCCGAGGTCGGCGCGGGTGATGATCACCCCGCTTCGCACGGGCGCGAGCAGCTGCCTGAGGAAGGCTTCCGGCCCAACCTCGCCCGGGTGCTCGAGCGCCGGCGCCTCGCGCAGGTGGAGCGGCGCCTGCGCCTCGGAGACGAGCCCGCCGGCCTGCGCCGACAGAACCCCTGCGAGGAGCGTGCCCCAAGCCGAGAAGGGCGGAGGCGCGATCTCGTCGAGCTTCGCGAGGTAGGTCGGGAGCCAAGGGAGCAGGTGCTCGGCAAGCAGGGCACTCCGCGCGAGCTCCGCCTCCCTGGCCTCTGTCTCGGCGAGCGACGCGTACAGGCCGAGGAGGGCCGCCAGGTGATCGGGCTCGGGAGGAGGCGAGAGTCCGAGCGCGCGCCAGAAGCCCGCCACGCGGTCGCGAGCCTCCCCTCCGATCATACCCTCAGCGCCGAGGTACACGGAGGCGAAGGGCGGGAGCTCGAGAACGAACACCTGCGTCCACTCGGCGACGGCGAGCTCGGGCAACTCGAGCAGCGAGGCCAGTCTGGCCGTCTCCGGACCCGGAGGCTCAGTCAACGCTCCGAGCGCGCGCACGAGCTCGCTCATCTCCGACCGCCAACCGATTCGGGCGGGAGCGCGTAGGCCTCGCGCGACGGCTTGAGCGGCCGGAGCAGCCAGTACGGCCGGCGCGCGCCGTCCGGCGACACGTCGCGAGCCGGTCGGGTGAGCCTCAGCCACTGACGGTACAGCTCGTACGACCGCGCCGTATCGACGGCGATGTCGCCGTGGCCGTCGTCCGGGTCTGCCTTGCGAACGTGCACGGCCTGATGCCAGCAGTGCATGCCGGAGACGGGATCCGGGTGTACCGGAAACGCGAGGTTCTGATGGACGCCGACGTCGGTCCACCAGATCCGCCGGGTGTCGGAGTCGGCCGAAGGAAACGGCCCGACGCCGTGGCGCCGGGTGAGCACGAAGCGACTTCCCTCGCGCTGCAGATCGACGGTGGCCATGGCTTGGCGCTGGCCGCTCTCGGCCGCGGGCTTCCACCGACCCATGTGATGGCTGCAAGCGACGACCCCCGGGCGAATCCCCTCGGTGACCCAGGCCTTCACGACGAAGTAGCCGATCTCGGTCTCGACTCGAACGAGCTCTCCGGTGCCGACGCCGATGCGCGCAGCGTCGAGCGGATGGATCCAGAGCGGGTTCGTGTGTGCGATCTCATCGAGCCATTTCGCGTTCGCCGACCGCGTGTGGATCTGCACGGGCACCCTGAACGTCGACATGAGCACCATCTGGTCGCGCTCGAGGCGCTCCGGATGGACATGGCTGCGGAGATACGTGGGTATCGCCGCCTCCGGCCAGCCCCACTCGGCAAGCGTCCGCGAGTAGAACTCGAGGCGTCCGCTCGGGGTGGGAAAGCCGCGCAGCACCCGACCGTCGACCTCGATGCCGGCGAGGCGTCGGCCATCCCCGTCCGGGTCGACGGTCGGCAACGGCACGACGTTCGGGCCGGCCGGTCTCGGCGCCCGCGTATACACGCGGCCGAGATGGTCGACGCGAGCGTCATCGAGCTCGGCGGCCGGGACCTCTTCCTCGTGGAGCTGCCCGATCCGC
>CAZCIJ010000310.1:0-3864 GCA_964498265.1 uncultured Gaiellales bacterium
ATCGCGCGGCGCGGGATCATCACGCCCTTGGGCGGCCCGGTCGTGCCCGAGGTGTAGAGGAGGATCGCGGTGTGCTCCGGCCCGAGCTCGTCCGGCAGCTCCCCGCCGTCCGCCGCCGTCCGCGGGTCGAGCCGGCGCACGGCGTGCAGCGGCGGGGGAAGGTCGACGTCGGTCCCGGCGAGAACGAGCTCCGGGGCGCTGTCGGTGACGATGTGCGCCAGCTCGCGCGCGCCCGCCTTGGGGTTGAGCGGCACGACGGCCGCACCGGCGGCGAGCGCGCCCACGACGGCGATGCAGGTATCGAGGCGCGCGTCGGCCCAGACGGCCACGCGCGCAGCGCCCCCGAGCGCGCGGGCGAGCCCGGCCGCCGCCGCGCTCAGCCCCCGGTAGCTCAGCGTCTGCCCGCCCAGGGTCACCGCCTGACCGTCGTCGGGATCCGCCAGCCGAGGGAAGAGGTGGTCAGCCACGGAGCGCTCTCAGGGGAGCATCCCGGCCCGGGAGCGACAGGCCCCTAAACGCCGAAGCGAGGGGTGTGCGGGTCGCCCATCATGACGTGGACGATCTGCGGATGACAGTAGAAGTCGATGCTGTGCACGCCGCCCTCCCGTCCCAGGCCGCTCTCCTTGATGCCCCCGAACGGTGTTCGCAGGTCGCGGATGTTCTGTGAATTGAGCCAGACCATCCCGGAGTCGATCGCCTGCGCGACCCGGTGGCCGCGCTTGAGGTCGTTCGTCCAGACGTACGCCGCGAGCCCGTACCTGACGTCGTTGGCGAGCCGGACTGCCTCGTCCTCGTCGTCGAAGGGCGTGACACAGACGACCGGCCCGAAGATCTCCTCCTGGAAGATCCGCGCCTCCGGGGAGACGTCCGCGAACACGGTCGCCTTCAGGAAGTTCCCCTCCGGGAGCTGCGACGGGCGCTCGCCCCCTGCCACGAGCCGCGCTCCCTGCTCGACTCCGAGCTCGACGTAGCCGCGGACGCGCGCCAGGTGCTCGGCGTGGATGAGCGGGCCGAGCTCGGTGCTCGGATCGCCGGGAGGCCCGACGCGAACGGCCTCCGCCCGGGCGGCGACGGCGGCGACGAAGTCGTCGTAGATCGAGCGCTCCACTAGGGCGCGCGAGCCCGCGGTGCATCGCTCGCCGTTGAGCGAGAAGACGCCGAACACCGTCGCATCCACCGCCCGCCCGAAATCGCAGTCTGCGAAGACGACCACCGGCGACTTCCCGCCCAGCTCCATCGAGAGGTGCTTGAGGTGCCGGGCCGACTCCCGCATGATGGTCTTTCCCGTGGTCGTCTCTCCCGTAAAGGAGATGAGGGGCACGTCCGGGTGCGCCACGAGCGCGGCCCCCGCCTCCTCGCCGATCCCGTGGACGAGGTTGAACACGCCGGGCGGAAGGCCTGCTTCCTCGAAGATCTCCGGGAGCACGCTCGCGCTCACGGGAGACCACTCGGCCGGCTTGAGGACGCAGGTGCAGCCGGACGCGAGGCACGGCGCCAGCTTCCACGTCTCGAGCATGAACGGCGTGTTCCAGGGCGTGATCAGGCCGGCCACGCCGACGGGCTTGCGGACGACGTAGTTCAGCTGGGAGTTGCCGACCCTGTAGACCTCCTCGCCGAGCGAGACGATGACGTCGGCGAAGAAGCGGAAGTTCTCGGCCGCGCGCGCCGCCTGACCCCGCGCCTGGGCGATCGGCAGCCCGGCGTCGAGGGACTCGAACGAGGCGAGCACCTCGTCCCGCGCCTCGATCGCGTCCGCGATGCGGTTGATGACGCGGGCGCGATCGCGGGCGAGCATCGATCGCCAGGGCCCCTCCTCGAACGCCTGCTGCGCCGCCTGCACGGCCAGGTCGACATCGGCCTGGTCGCCCGCGGCCACCACGGTCAACGGCCGGTTCGTCGATGGGTCGAGCGTCTCGAAGGTCCGCCCGGATGTGCTCGGCCTGAGATCGCCCCCGATGGAGTGCAGCAGCTTGTCGGGTACGGTCACCGACGTGGCCGCCCGGGCGCCCGACCGCTGTGCGGTCGTCGCCGTCATCGCGCTGCCGCCGCCACCTTTCCGCCGAGCCCGCAGCGCTCGAGCACCTCGAGGATGCGAGTCTGCGTCGCCGGCGAGGGCTGGGAGAGCGGCGGGCGCACGAAGCCGGACTCGAGGAGACCGAGGCGCTCCATCGCCCACTTGATGGGTCCCGGATTCGTCTCGAAGAACACCATGTCCACCAGCGGGTGGATCTCGAAGTGGAGCTCGCGTGCGCCCTCGAGATCACCGGCCGCGAACTTGTCGTAGATCTCGGCGACCTGCCGGGGAGCCACGTTCGCGACCGCGCTCACGTGCCCGGCGCCTCCGATCGCCAGCATCGGAAGGCAGAGAAGCTCGATGCCCGAGAAGACGAGGAAGTCGGTGCCGCACTCGAAGAGCACGTGCGAGGCGTGCTCGAAGTCCTTCGTGGTCTCCTTGACGCCGACGATATTGTCGTGCCCGCGGCGCAGGCGTCCGAGCGTGGCCGGAGCGATGTCCACGGCCGTGCGGACGGGCACGTTGTAGATGATCATCGGCAGGTCCGGGAACTCGGACGCGATGCGCGAGAACCAGGAGTACAGCCCGTCCTGCGTCGGGCGGCTGTAGTACGGCGTGATGAGAAGCACCGTGTCAGCCCCCGCATCGGCGGCGAACGCCGTGAGACGCAGCGTCTCGTCGAGGTGCGTGCTCCCCGACCCGGGCAGGAAGGGGACGCGGTCGGCGACCGCCGATGCGGCGGTGCGGATCACCGCTTCGCGCTCCTCGGCCGACAGCGTGCTCGGCTCGCCCGTCGAGCCCTGCACCGAGATGCCGTGCGAGCCGTTCTCGAGCTGGTACTCGATGAGGCGCTTCAAGCCTTCGAGGTCGAGCGAGCCGTCGGGATGGAACGGCGTGACCACGGGCGCGATCGACCCGCGCACGAGCTTGAGGTCGGCCCTGAACCTCATCGCGGCGACGCGATCGCCCGGTGCTCACCCATGCCAAGAACGTACATGAAAACCCTCTATGATTCCTGCCCTCCTTCCCGGGCCGTCCGCCAGCCCTCGAACTCGGCGCGTCGCGCCTCGGCGAGCGGGTAGAGACCCGGCGTGGCCTCGCCGGCGGAGACGCGCTCGAACGCGAACTCCTCGACGAGCTCCTGCTCGTAGGCGGCGTGCGCGACCTCCTCCGCCATCGCCGCCGGGATGACGACGACCCCTTCGCCGTCACCGACCAGCACGTCGCCGGGCACGACGAGGACGCCGCCGCAGCCGATCGGCACGTTCACGTCTTGGGGGTGGTGGAGGATGCCTGCGGCGCTCGCGTGCACCGCCCGGTGGTAGGCGGGCAGGTCGATGGCCTGGAAGGCGGGGCTGTCTCGCAGGCAGCCGTCCGTGACCACGCCGGCGGCGCCCCGGCGCAGGGCGCGCATGGCGAGGATGTCTCCGAGCGTCCCGGCGCCGACCTCGTTGCGCGCGTCCATGACGAGGACGTCCTCCTCGCCGACCGTCTCCACGGCGGTCCGCTGGGCGTTGAGCTCGCCGGGGGCGGGCTTCGGCAGGTCGTCGCGCGCAGGCACCCAGCGGAGCGTGAAGGCGTACCCGAGCATCCGCAGGCCGGGGCGCGTGGGCCGGAGTCCCTGGATGAACGTGCTGCGCAGGCCGCGGCCCTGGAGCTGGTAGGTGAGCGTGGCCGTCGAGACGCGGCGTAGCTTGTCCTTTGCCGCCGCTGTGAGCTCGACCGCGCGCTGGGAGTGCGTGCCGAGGGCGGCAGCGCGCACCTGGGCGCCGGCGGCCGGCATGGCTCCGATCGGGGCGAGATCGTGGTCGGCCTCGACGATCGGGTTGCGGAGCGTCCCGATGCCGGTC
>CAZCIJ010000311.1:0-1550 GCA_964498265.1 uncultured Gaiellales bacterium
GTCTGCGTCGACGGCGACGGCTGCTTCCAGATGACCTGCCAGGAGCTCGCCACCGCGGTGCTCGAGAACCTGCCGATCGTGGTCGTGATCGTGAACAACGGCTACCTGGGGATGGTGCAGCAGTGGCAGGACATGTTCTTCGAGGAGCGCCTGTCGCAGGTGCATCTCACCCACCAGGTGCCCGACTACGCGCAGCTCGCGGAGGCCTACGGCGCCGCAGGATTCACGATCGCCTCCGACGAGGAGCTCGAGCCCGTGCTCGAGGAAGCCCTCGCGCTCGGGCGCACCGCCGTCATTGACGCCCGCGTCGACCCCAAGGAGCAGTGCTTCCCGATGATCCCGGCGGGCGCCGCCGCCCTCGACCTCGTCGAGTTCACGGAGGAGGAAGAGGCCGTCGGAGCCTCCTGAGGGATGCTGCACACGATCTCCGTCCTGCTCGAGAACAAGCCGGGGGCGCTGATGCGCATCACGTCGCTCTTCGCGCGGCGCGGGTTCAACATCGAGAGCCTCGCGGTCGGGCCCACCGAGCGGCCCGACGTCTCGCGCATCACCATGCGCGTCAACTGCGAGCAGCACTCGCTCGAGCAGATCGTGAAGCAGATGCACAAGCTCGTGAACGTGCTCCGCGTGCAGGAGCTCGATCGGGACGAGGCGATCGAGCGGGAGCTGCTGCTGCTCAAGGTAGCGGTTCCGCCCGAGCGCCGAGCCGAGCTGATGGCGCTCGGCGAGGTCTTCCGCGCCCGCGTGATCGACCTCGGCCCGGACGCGCTCGTCTTCGAGGTCGTCGGCACGGCGGAGGAGCTGGGCTCGTTCGAGGAGCTCGTGCGGCCCCACGGGATCAAGGAGCTCGTGCGGACGGGCCGGATCGGCCTCACGCGCGCCTCCACGCCGGAGCGGACGCGGCGCCGCCTCGCGGTCCTCCAGTAGTAGATTCCGCTCCGACGAGCGACGAAAGGACTCTGATGGCGACCATCCTCCGCGAAGGCGACCTCGGCCTGCTCTCGGGCAAGGTGGCGGTGATCGGCTACGGCAGCCAGGGCCACGCGCATGCGCTCAACCTGCGCGACTCGGGCATCCGGGTCGAGGTCGGCCTCCGCGAAGACAGCTCGTCCCGCGCGGACGCAGAGGCCGCGGGGCTCGCGGTCGAGACGGTTGCCGGGGCCGTGACCGACGCGCAGCTCGTGGCCATCCTCCTGCCCGATCAGGTGCAGCCGAGCGTGTACGAGGAGGCGATCGCCCCGAACCTGGGCGCCGGAGCCGCACTCCTGTTCGCGCACGGGTTCAACGTGCTCTACGGACGGATCGACCCGCCGGGGGGCCACGACGTGATCATGGTGGCGCCGAAGGGTCCCGGCCACATCGTCCGGCGCCTCTACACCCAGGGCATGGGGACGCCGGCGCTCGTCGCCGTCGAGCGCGACGCGAGCGGGAAGGCTCGCGATCTGGCGCTCGCGTACGGGGTCGCGATCGGCGCGGGGCGCGCCGGAATGCTCGAGACGACGTTCAAGGAGGAGACGGAGACCGACCTGTTCGGCGAGCAGGCCGTGCTG
>CAZCIJ010000311.1:1560-3856 GCA_964498265.1 uncultured Gaiellales bacterium
ATCCGTGCTCTGCGGCGGCGTCAGCGAGCTCATCAAGGCCGGCTTCGAGACGCTCGTCGAGGCCGGCTACCAGCCCGAGATCGCGTACTACGAGTGCCTGCACGAGCTCAAGCTCATCGTCGACCTGATCTGGGAGGGCGGTCTCTCCCACATGCGCTACTCGATCTCCGACACGGCCGAGTACGGCGACTACACCCGGGGACCGGTCGTCATCGACGAGCACGTCAGGGAGAGCATGCGCCGTGTCCTGAAGACGATTCAGAGCGGTCAGTTCGCGAAGGAGTGGATCGCCGAGATGGACGAGGGCGAAGCCAACCTCAAGCGCGTGCGCGCGGAGCAGCGCGACCTCCGCATCGAGACTGTCGGGCGCGAGCTGCGCGCGCTGATGGCCAAGCCCGAGGGCTAGCCTCGAAGCGTGGCGTCGGTCGACGTTCCCGTCGCGCTCCTGGGCTACGGCACCGTCGGCGCCGCCGTCGACCGGCTGCTCACCGAGAACGCCGACGACATCGAGCGGGCGACGGGACACCGCCTGAGAGTGGTGCGGGCCCTCGTCCGCGACAGCGACCGCGAACGCGCGTTCCGGCCCCGGTCCGGGGTGCTCACGACGGACTTCGCGGCCGTCCGCGACGACCCCGAGATCGCCGTGGTGGCGGAGGTGATGGGCGGCATCGAGCCGGCGCGCACGTACGTCCTCGATTTGCTCGCCGCGGGGAAGCCGGTCGCGACTGCCAACAAGCAGCTCATCGCGCAGCGCTCCGACGAGCTCTTCCCCGCGGCGTCGGCCGCCGGCGTCCAGCTCCGGTTCGAGGCGTCGGTCTGCGCGGCCATCCCCGTGATCAAGGTGCTGAGAGAGGCGCTCGTCGTCTCGAACGTCCACCGGGTGCTCGGCATCGTGAACGGCACGACGAACTACATCCTCACGCGCATGGAGTCCGGAGACACGTACGAGGGGGCGCTCGCCGAGGCGCAGCGGCTGGGGTTCGCGGAGGCCGACCCCACCGAGGACGTCTCCGGCGCGGACGCCGCCGCGAAGATGGCGATCCTCGCGACCATCGCGTTCGGCAGCCGGGTGACGCTCGCCGACGTGGCCCACGAGGGGATCGAGCGGATCGTGCCGGGACACGTCCAGGCCGCGGAGGAGATGGGGATGGTCGTGCGGCTCATCGGAGCGGCCACGCTCGTCGACGGCGCCCTCGACGTGCGCGTGCACCCGGCTCTCGTGGACCGGCACCACCCGCTGGCCGCGGTCGAGGGCGCCTTCAACGCCGTGATGCTGCAGGGCGACGCCATCCGCGAGATCACCCTCGAGGGCCCTGGCGCGGGCGGGGTCGAGACCGCGTCGGCGGTCGTGGCCGACATGGTGTCGATCGTGGGCACGACCGGCACCGGCTTCCTCCAGGACGACGCCGCCTGGCGTACGCTCGACAAGCTCGAGCCGGGACGGCTCGAAGCGCCGTACTACCTGCGTATCGAGGTGGACGACCGCGCCGGGGTGCTCGCGCACGTCGCGGAGCGGCTGGCCGCCCACGACGTCTCGGTCGCGCGGCTCGTGCAGCACCAGCTCGAGGGTGGAGCAGCCCTCCACGTGGTCACCCACGTCGCGCGGAGCGGCGCGGTCGAGCGAGCGCTCGCCGAGATCGAGGCGCTGCCCGAGGCACACGGGGTACCCACCCGCCTGACCGTGATCTCGGACCGGGGACTCTGACGTGGGCGAACCCCATGGTTCCCCCACGGAGGTGTCACAAGGTCGCGGGTTCCTGCCGCGAGGAGCGGCTGGCGTGCCCTGCAGTGCGAGGCGCCCGGAGGAGCGGTCGGCCGCCGCCCCCCTACGATAGGGGCCATGACGGTCCCGCTCATCGAGCGGTTTCGCGACCGGCTGCCGCTCGCGCGCGACGCCCCCGTGGTCTCGATGGGTGAGGGCTCGACCCCCCTCGTCCGCGCGCCCAGGCTGTCGAGGCGGCTCGGCGTCGAGGTCTGGCTGAAGCTCGAGAGCCTGAACCCGACCGGAAGCTTCAAGGACCGCGGCATGACCGTCGCCGTGTCGAAGGCGCTCGCGGACGGGATGCAGGCGGTCATCGTGGCCTCGACGGGGAACACGGCCTCGTCCGCGGCCGCGTACGCGGCCCGGGCCGGGGTCCCGGCCGTCGTCCTCCAGCCCCAGGGAGCGGTCGCTCTGGCGAAGCTCGCGCAGACCCGCATGTACGGGGCGCGGGTGCTCGAGGTGCGAGGAAGCTTCGACCAGGCGCTCGCAGCCGCGCGCGAGCTCGCCGGTCGGGTGACACACGCGCTCATGAAC
>CAZCIJ010000312.1:0-3845 GCA_964498265.1 uncultured Gaiellales bacterium
ACCGGGTCTCCCGGTCCGGGGGTTCGAATCCATCCCCATCCGCCTCCTCGTCCCGACGGGCGCAGTCAACCCTCGTCCCGGCGCTCCTCCACCAGCAGCGTCTGCAGGGCCCGCCCGATCGGGCCGTGCTCGTCGCGAAGGGCGGTATCGGCCATGCCGACCCCGGTTCGCTCCGGAAGGGTGACCGCATCGAGGCAGACCCACTCGCCGTCGGGCATCCGGTGCAGGTGCACCGAGAGGTCGACGTTGACGAACAGGTAGCGGCGCCAGTCGAGCGCCGCGCTCACGCCGTTGCCCGAGTCGGCGGCGATCAGCACGCGCTGCAGGGGCGTGTAGTCCTCGCCGGCAACTAGCGGGAAGCGGGGACGCATCCAGACCGTCGCCGGGCCGGACTCGAGAAAGCTGCCGGCTACGAACCGGTACTCCATCGCCGTGTGGTAGCCGACCTCCTGCCCGGTGGTGAAGAACTCTCCCGGCTCGCCGTCCTCGGGCCCCGGCGGAGCCCCCGGATCGCCCGCGGAGCCAGGCGGGTCGGGGAGCTCCGTCTCGCGAACGCGCAGCCTCCACCCGGCAGCCCGCATCAGCGGGCCATCGCCGTCGCTGAGCGTCGCCTCGATCAGCTCGACGCTGCGACCGGGCCGGGCGAGCTCGGCCGTGAGGCGGAGCGGCGCGATCGGGACGGGGCGCAGGATCTCGTAGGTGATTCGCCCCACCTGCGCAGGCCGGGCGCCCTCGCCCGAGCCGATCCGGCCGCCCCCGAGGCGCTCGAGCTCCCGCCCGATCAGCGCCGCCGGCGGGCCGGCGGGCTGAGCGCCGGGGTCCCAGGGCCCACGGGTCAGCTCGGTGGCGACGTAGCGGTCGCCGTCGCGCTCGTAGAACGACTCCGGCACCGGGCCGGATCCTAGGGTGGCGGCGGCTCGTCGCGTAACGATCCGGAGCGCCGCGGGGACTGATCACCGGGCGCCGCGATTGGCGCGGTACGCTGGACGAGGACGCGAAACGGAGGCCGAGACGGTGGAGAAGGTGAAGAAGAGCGAGCGGGAATGGCGCGAGCGGCTGACGCCCGAGCAGTACCACGTCGTTCGCGAGAAGGGCACCGAGGCGCCCTTCACCGGCGAGCACTGGGACAGCAAGAAGCCGGGCACCTTCCGCTGCGTCGCCTGCGGCCAGGCGCTGTTCAGCTCCGAGCAGAAGTACGACTCGGGAACGGGCTGGCCGAGCTTCCACGAGCCGATGGAGGCGAATGCGGTCGAGATGGCGGAGGACAACAGCCTCCTGATGCGCCGCACCGAGGTGCTCTGCTCCCGCTGTGACGCCCACCTCGGCCACGTCTTCGACGACGGGCCGAGCGCCACCGGCCTGCGCTACTGCATCAACTCCTGCTCCCTGGAGCTCGACCCGGAGGCCTAGTCCGAGGGGCGGCCCGGCGCACGGGTCCGCATGGAAGCGCTGCCGGAGCCTCTCTGGTCCGGCCGCCGACGGCGCTCCAGGGGAGGAGGAGATGCCCCCCCGTGGGGGCCATTCTCGCACCTTCCCCGTGTTGTCTCGCATCTCGTTGACAAAATGCGAGACACGTGAAAGAGTCGGCTCCCGCGAGAGCTATGCATGGGCGCGACCTGGCCCATTCACGGAAGGAGGGAGACGTGGACCGAATCCTGTCAACGCACACCGGCAGCCTGATCAGACCTCCCGATCTGCTCGAGTTCGTGGTGGCCAAGGAGCTGGGCAAGGAGTTCGACGAGGCAGCCTACGAGGAGGCGCTGAAGAAGGCCGTGGCCGACATCGTGCGGCAGCAGGCGGAGGCGGGCGTCGACATCGTCAACGACGGCGAGATGTCGAAGGCGAACTGGATCATCTACCTCTACGAGCGCATCAGCGGGCTCGAGCGACGGATGGTGCCGGTAGAGGGCGGCAGCGTCCTGCCCCCGAGCCGCGACCGTCAGAAGTTCCCTGGCTTCTACGCCGAGCACGACGCCGAGTTCGACCGTCACAACCGCGAGAGCCTGGGTCTGCACGAGGACGCGGCCGCCGCCGACGCGCCCGAGGCCCCCGTCTGGGTGTGCACCGGGGAGATGGAGTACGACACCACGCTGATCGAGCGTGACATCGCGAACCTCAAGGCCGCGCTGGAGGGGGTCGACGTGGTCGACGCCTTTCTCCCGGTGGTCGCGCCCGCGAGCGCGTACTGGCTGCAGAACGAGCACTACGACACCGACGAGGACTTCGTCTACGCCCTTGGCGACGCGCTCCACCACGAGTACAAGGCGATCGTCGACGCGGGCTTCTACGTCCAGGTCGACGACGCCGTGCTGATGCACGAGGCCGACTCGATCATGTCGGAGGGCGGCTCCTGGGACGACTATCTGAAGTGGGCCGAGCCCCGCGTCGAGGCGACCAACCGGGCGCTCGAGGGCCTCCCGGAGGACCGGGTCCGGTACCACGTCTGCTGGGGCAGCTGGCACGGACCGCACGAGTTCGACCCGCCGCTGGAGGACGTGGTGGAGCTCATCCTGCGGGTGAACGCCGGCGCCTACGCGATCGAGCAGGCGAACGCGCGCCACGAGCACGAGTGGCGAGTCTGGGAGCGGGTCAACCTCCCGGAGGGCAAGAAGCTGATCCCCGGCGTCGTCACCCACCACACCAACGTGGTCGAGCATCCGCAGCTCGTCGCCGAGCGGCTGATCCGACTGGCGAACGTCGTCGGCAAGGAGAACGTCCTCGGCGGCACCGACTGCGGGTTCGCGCAGGGGGCCTTCGTCCAGCGGGTCCACCCGGAGATCCAGTGGGCGAAGCTCGCGGTGCTCGCGGAGGGCTGCGAGCTGGCGACGCGCGAGCTCTGGGGCGCGAAGGCGGCCGCCTAGCCCGGCCAGCCGCCGCCGGACGCGACCGACCGTCGTGCCTCGAGCGCGGCCCCGCGGCGGGGCCGCGCTACGGCGCGAGCGCGCGGGCGACGTTGTTGAGGTGGCGGCGCATCGCGTCCTCCGCCTCCGTGGCGTTGCCCTCGCCGACCGCCGTCACGATCGCCCGGTGCTCCTCGAGCGACCGCGAGACCCGGCCCGGGATCAGGATCGTCCTGAACTGAAAGCGGACCATCTGGGAGTTGAGGCCCCTGATCAGACCCTGGGCGGCCGAGTGGCCGGAGAGGTCCACGATCTTCGCGTGAAGCTCGGCGTTGATGTCGGAGGCGCCGAGCAGGTCCTCCCTCTCCAGGGCCTCGCGCTGCCGCTCGAGTATGCCCTCGAGCTCTCGGGCGCCCGGCCTGGTGATCCTGAGCGCCGCCCGCTGGGCCGCCAGGCCCTCCAGCGCGGCGCGCACCTGGAGGATCTCGACCGCCTCCGCCTCGGAGACGAGCCGCACCCGCGCTCCGCGATGCGGCTCCCGCTCGATCAGGCCCTCGTGCTCGAGCCGCAGCAGCGCGGTCCGCACAGCCGCCCGCGGCACCTCGTAGGTGCTGCTCATCTCGGCCTCGACCAGGCGCTGATTCGGGACCAGCTCACCTCGCATGATCGCGTCCTTGAGGCGCAGGTAGCCCTCGTCGCTGCCCGGCTGTCGCTTGTTGCTCACCTGATTGGCTCTGCTGATTGGCTCTGCGGTCGGGGTCCTTGGACGGTGAGACTATCGCTCGGCAACATCGTGCCGAAGATTGTTGACAACATCGCTGACCGTCCGATAGGCTCGGCGGCCTTGGTTTGGGATGCCTTCAGGTTGGGTGTCCGTCCGTTTGTCGAACGAGGGATAGGAGAGAACGTGAAGCTGCACGCTAGGAGCGCCTGGCTTGCCGTCCTGGCCCTCGCTTGCGTGGTGCTGTTTGCCGTCGGCTGCGGCGACGACTCGGGTGACGAGAC
>CAZCIJ010000313.1:0-3832 GCA_964498265.1 uncultured Gaiellales bacterium
AGGTCTCGGGCCACTACTACTTCCGGGACTACTTCCAGGCCGACTCCGGCGTCGTGCCGATGCTCCTCATGCTCGAGCTCGTCTCGCGCAGGGGCACGCCGCTGTCCGAGATCCTCGCTCCGTTCCGCGAGCGCTACTTCCTCACCGGGGAGATCAACACGCCGGTCTCCGACGCGCCGCTGAAGCTCCAGGAGATCAAGGAGCGCTTCGGAGGGCAGGGGGAGGTCTCGCACCTCGACGGCATCTCGGTCAGCTCGCAGGATTGGCACATGAACGTCCGCCCCTCGAACACCGAGCCGCTCCTCCGCCTGAACCTCGAGGCCCGCAGCCGCCCGCTCATGGAGAGGAAGCGCGACGAGGTGCTCGCGGTGATCCGCTCGTGAGCTCTGCGACGCGCGGCGTAGGGGCCGGGCATGCCCGGCCCCTACCACCTCCGCCGGGATGGTTGTCGAGAGGTGTACGGGCGAGGCTTGCCTCGCCCCCACCCTGTCGCCGGAATCGTGGTTGAGCGGATGAGCACCCTCGAGCTCGGACGCGTCACCGAGCGCAAGCCGCCGTTCAAGTACTCGGCGCTGACGCGCGTCGGCTTCTCCGACACGGACGCGCAGGGCGTCGTGTACTACGGCCGCTACATGCCGTTCTTCGACACGGCCCGCGTCGAGTACGCGCGTCACCTCGGGCTCGGCTTCGACGAGCTCGCCGGCCGCCAGTTCGTCATGCGGGCGCTGCAGGTCGAATACCATGCGCCGGCTGTGTTCGACGACCTGCTGGAGGTCTTCGTGCGCACCCGCAGGATCGGTCGGACGAGCGTGACGACGTCCTACGCGGCCTACAGAGCCGACGACGACGCGCTGCTGTGCCTCGCAGACGAGACCGCCGTGCTCGTCGACCTCGCGCGCCGCCGGCCGGTTCCGATCCCGGAGGAGTTTCGCCGCCCTGTCCGTGCGTTCGAAGGCGCCGACCTCGAGGAGTCGGCACCGTGAGGACGCAGCCGTACGCCGGGGCCCTCGAGGCCGTCGACCGCATCCTCAATCGCGAGTCCGAGGCGGACGAGGTGCTGCGCCAGACGGTCGTCGCGCTTCACGACCGCGTCGGCCACTACGTCTGGGTCGGGCTCTTCTTCGTCGAGGACGAGGAGCTGGTGCTCGGGCCGGCGCAGGGCGAGCTCGATGCCGGAGCGGAGACGCTCGAGGTGCCGGTCGAGTTCGAAGGACGGCAGGTCGCAGCGTTGCGCGTCGCATCCGGCAGCCGCGGCTCCTTCACGGACGACGACCGCGTGTTCCTGGAACGCGTCGCCGTGCTCGTCTCCGCCCACTGCCTCGTCGGCTGGGACACCGGTGGCATCCCGTGGTCCGAGCTCGCCTGACGGCCTCGGGGCTCGCCGTCCTCGCCATCGTCGCGGCCGGCTGCACGAAGACGCTCGACACAGAGAGCGTCGAGTCGACGTTCGCAGCGGCCATCGAGGAGCAGACCGGCGCGCACGTCGCGTCCGTCGAGTGCCCGGGCGACGTCGAGGCGAAGGCGGGCGCCACGTTCGAGTGCACCGCGACCGGAGAGGACCAGACACGAGTCCGGATCAGCGTGCTGCAGGAGGACGCCGAGGGCAAGGTCAGCTTCGATGAGCCGCTTCTCCACACGGCGAACACGGAGCAGGGCCTCGCCGGGGAGCTCGGGGAGGGGGCGACGGTCGACTGTCCCGACCTCGTCCTCGTGGAGCCGGGCCGTCCGATCACCTGTACGGCCACGACGCCCGACGGCGAGCAGATCGTCGAGCTCGTTCCGAAGGACGACGAGGGCGACTTCGACATTCAGGTCGGACCCGCGAGCTGAGAGGAGGACGCATGAAGATCACCGTGATCGAGAACGGCCCCAACAAGATCGAAGGGATGGCGAGCTACCGCGTGCTTCGGGACGGCGAGGAGGAGGTCGTCGAGCGTCCGGCCCTCTTCCTCTGCCGGTGCGGGCAGTCCGAGAACAAGCCGTTCTGCGACGGCTCGCACAAGCGCGTAGGGTTCGAGGCTCCTGGGGTCGAGGTCGAGCTCGTCGGCTGAGCGCACGGGGCGAGGCAAGCCTCGCCCTACGCCCACGTACCCGTTACGGGCGCCGACTGAACCCGTAGGGGCCGAGCATGCTCGGCCCCCATATACCAGCCGTGGAGCAGCTCAGCCGGATCCGCCGAGCGCCTGCTCGACGCGCTGGGCGACGAGAGCGGCGCTGGAGGCCTCGAGCGGCTCGCCGAGCACGGCCGACCCGAGCTCGTTCGCCTGGCGGATGACCGCCTCGCGCTCGGTCTCGAGCCCGCTCCGGGCCACGACGAGGGCGGCGCGGGCGGACGTCGCCCACTCGGCGACGCCGTCGAGTCCGGGTGCGGGAGGCCGCGCGGCCTCGCGCGCGAGGCGGGCGCGGTCGCGAAGGGAGCCGGCGAGCGACGACGCCTGCGACTCGATCTCCGGCACCTCTTGCTCGACCTCCGCGAGCCCGCGCTCGAGCTCCGTCGCCTCGGCGCGCGAGGCGGCGGCGCGCTTCTCCGCGATCGAGAGGGCGTCCCCGGCGCGCACGACGGCCCGCCTCAGGGCGGCGAGCTGCTCCTCGTCCGCCCCGGCTTGTGCCTCCACGAGCTGCGCCTCGGCCTCGGCGAGGGCGGCCGACCGCACGTGCACGTCGTGCTCCGCGGCGCTCACCTCGCCGTCGATGCGCGCTCGCTCCGACGGCGCCGACTCGAGCACGGCCGCGATCCGGTCGGACCGCGCCCGGACGGCCGCCGTCTGCTCGAGAAGCCGGTCGAGCTCGGCGAGCATCTCCGACTGCTCCCTGTCGGCCTGCACGAGCTCGACGAGTACCGCTAGTCGTCCGTCCATGAGCGCTCCCCGATCTCTCGCCGACCGGCCTCCGTGCGTCGAATCAGTGTCTAGGACGGCGTAACCCGGTAGGCATCGAACACCGACTCGATGTTCCGAAGAGCGCTCAGCAGCGCCCGGAGCGCCTTGACGTCGCCGATCTCGGCGACGTACCAGTTCTTCGCCATCTGGTCCTCGACGTGCCCCGAGTACTCGACGATGTTGGCGCCGTGCTCGGCGAAGGTCCGGGCCACGTCCTCGAGGAGCCGGGCGCGATCCCATGAGTCGACGGCGATCTGCACCCGGAAGCTCTTCGTCGCTCCGCCGTCCCATCCGACGGGCGTGAAGCGCTCCGGGTTGCGGCGCAGGGCCTTGACGTTCGGGCAGTCGTCGCGATGAATCGTGATTCCCTTGCCGAGGGAGATGTAGCCGCAGATGCCGTCGCCGGGAACCGGGTTGCAGCACTTGGCGAGGCGCACGAGCACGTCCTCCACGCCCGGCACCGAGATGCCGACGGCCTGCGACGCGACCGCGTGGCGCGCCTTCGGCTTGAGCGGGAGCCGCTCCTCCTCGGCGACCTCGGCCGTCTTGAGGCGCTGCAGCACCTTGGCGCCGACCTGCGAGGCCTGAAGCTTCCCGGACCCGAGCGCGAGGTAGAAGTCCTCCGCCTTCTTGAAGTTCATCTCGCGGATGACGCCGGCCAGCATGGCCGAGCCCGCGATCTTCTTGTACGGCAGGTTGTGCTGCTTGAGCGCCTGCTCGAGGGCCTCGCGGCCCTTCTGCTCCGTGTCCTCGCGGGTCTCGCGGCTCCACCACTGCCGGATCTTGTTCCGCGCTCTCGAGGAAGCGGCGATCGAGAGCCAGTCCCGCGACGGCCCGCGCCCGAGCTGCTTGGAGGTCAGGATCTCGACGAAGTCGCCGCTCTTCAGCCGGTAGTGCAGCGGCACGATCCGGCCGTTCACCTTCGCGCCCACCGTCCGGTGGCCGACGTCCGT
>CAZCIJ010000314.1:0-3820 GCA_964498265.1 uncultured Gaiellales bacterium
CGATCCTCGGGCATTGCGTTCGGGCAAGGGTCTCGTCTCGATCGCTATCGGCGACACAAACTCGAGCCGCTTGAAGTCGATCGCGCCGAGGCTCCGAGCGCCGTCCATGAGTTCGAGGAGGCGCGGGTCCATCGCGTCCCGGTACTCCGGGACGACGTGCCCGAAGATCGCCGCGAGGTAGACGCCCCAGTGCGCCACCCAGGCGTCGACGACCTCCCGCGACCACCCGACGTCTACCTCCTCGACGGCGGCTCCGTCCGCCTCGAGCGCTCCCGCAGCGTCGCGGGTGATCGCCTCGACCTCCGGATCGACCTCGTAGAAGCCGAGGTCGACGTCCAGAGCCAGCCGAAGGCCCTCGGCCGACGAGTCGATCGGACCGTCGAGGTCGAGCGCCGGCGAGAGCGACATGATGTCGCGATCGTCCGGCCCCTGAGCGCAGGCGAGGAAGAGACGGGCGTCCTCGACCGTCCGCGCCAACGGGCCGAAGTGCTGGATGGTGTCGAACTGCGTCGGGAGGAAGTCGAGCGGGATGCGGCCGAAGCTCGGCTTGAGGCCGACGATGCCGCACGAGGACGCGGGGATCCGCACCGACCCGCCCATGTCCGTTCCCTCGGCGAGGGGCACGCATCCAGACGCAACCGCCGCGCCCGATCCTCCGGACGACCCGCCCGGGCTTCGCTCGAGGTTCCACGGGTTCCGAGTCGTTCCCCAGAGCCGGCTGTCCGTCGAGCCCTTGAAGGCGAACTCCGGCGTGGTCGTCTTCCCGACCATGATCGCCCCGGCAGCGAGCAGCCTGTCGACGATGAGGGCGCTCTGCTCCGGCACCCAGTGCTCGAATGCGAACGAGCCCATGGTCGTTCGCTTGCCGGCGGTCGGCGTGAGGTCCTTGATGGCGACGGGGACCCCGTGCAGCCGGCCCGTGTCCTCGCCCACGAGCACGGCCCGCTCTGCGGCACGCGCGAGCTCGAGCGCCTCGTCCGGGTAGACGAAGCAGAAGCAGTTGAGCGCGGGATCGACCTCATCGATGCGCGCGAGACTGTTTCCGACCACCTCGACGGGTGAGAGCTCGCGCGCGCGGATGCAGCGCGCGACCTCGGTCGCCGGCATGTAGCAGAGCTCGAGGTCTGTCACTGGCCGGCGATTGTACGATCTCGACCCACCTGATCCGGCAGGCCGGCGCGCAGATCGTCGAGCTCGAAGGATCTCACCGCGTCGACCACGGCAACGAGAGAGCGCTCAGCCCCTCGCTCGGCCCCGGGCTCGTCATCTCCGCCGCCGCCATTCCTCGAGCCTCGCCCGCGTCTCCGCGTCGAGATTGCCCTCGACGGTGAACCGCCCCGGTCCATCCGCCGGGGTCGCGCCGCGCTCCGCGCGCAGCTCGCGCGCGAAGCGCCGCGAGGAGATGCGTTCGACGATTGGGCCCGCCGTCTCCCTGATCGCCGCGTCCGAGGAGACGACCGCGACGCGCTCGTCGAGCCGGCGTCCGGCGGCGAGCCGCTCGATGAGGTCGTCCGCGTGACGCGCGAAGCGGATCTCGAGCGGCCCGAGCGTGCGCTCCTCCCCGACGCCGTCGAACACGACGACGCCCCGCGCGCCGCGGCCCGCGACGAAGCTCGCGAGTCGGTCGGCCAGCTCCTCGCGCGAGCCGATGCCGCTCGCGTGCATGAGGTTGTACCCGTCGAAGAGGTACAGGGTCGCCTCGAGCGCCATCGCTAGCCCTTCCTGGTGGCGGAAACCCGTGAGGTTGTGACAAGTCTTTCTGGATCTTGGGCCGCAAGGATGCGCCGCCGGAGCCGGGCTTGGCCCGGCGGGAGGCTCACCAGGCGAGAGGCGACATTGGACCTCGGCTGCGAGCCGCCGGCTCCGCTTCCGTCTGAGGAGCCCGGGGCGCTCGCAAGGAGGGGGTCCGTGGGGGAACCAGGGGTTCCCCCACGCTGATAGGCGGGGCCCTTGCCCGCGTCCATCACGGCACCGTCCGGGCCGCACGCTGCCGCGCGGCCTCGAACAGCATGACGCCGCAGGCCACGCTGACGTTCAGCGACCCGACGTGTCCGGCGAGCGGGATCCCGAGCGCGCCGTCGCACGCGCGGCGCACGCCGGGGCGTATGCCCGTGCCCTCGGCCCCGAAGACGAGGACGGTACCGCCGCTCAGATCAGCCGACCAGACGTCGAGGTCCGCCTCCTCGACCGCCGCCCACACCCAGACGTCACCCCGCTTCACCTCCCCGAGGTACCGTGCGAGATTGACGACGACTGCCACGGAGAGATGCTCGACCGCCCCCGCCGAGGCGCGACAGGAGGCCGCGGTCACGCGGGCCGCGCTGTGCTCGGGGATCACGACGCCCGTGGCGCCCGCCCCTTCGGCGCTGCGGCAGACGGCGCCGAGGTTGTAAGGATCGGTGACGCCGTCGAGACAGACGACGAGCGGGCGCTCCGAAGCCGCAAGCTCGTAGGCGTCCGCGTACCGGTAGGGCTCGCAGAACGCCACGACTCCCTGGTGGTCCCTGGTCTGCGCCGCCGCGTTGAGAGCGGCCTCGCGAACGACTTGCAGGCGGAGGCCCGGTCGGTCGCGCAGCCAGGGCTCGGCTGCCAGGGCACGCTCGGACACCATGAGCTCGACCACGTCCCGCCTGCCCGCGCGCAGGACCTCGCGCACCGGATGGCGCCCGTACACGAGCTGAGGTGGAGCCGTCACGGCTTCCGTGGATCGCGCGCCGAGCGGCCCATCAGGTTCTGACCCGGTCGTCACGCGGGACGAGCTGGAAGCCGGGCTGCTCGTCGACGTCTCGGACCTCCCATCCGAGCGCGGCGATCTCGTCGCGGAGCCGGTCGGCCTCGGCGAACTCCCTGGCCGAGCGCACGTCGCGCCTGCGCTCGGCGAGCGCGACGACCGCCGGCGGAGCCGCCTCGGCGCTCGCGAGCGACGCCAGGCCGAAGACGTCGAGAGCATCGCGCAAGGCCCGGGTCGCGCCCCGGGACCGCCATTCGTGGATGAGCGCCAGCGCGTCGGGCGTGTTGAAGTCCTCGTCGAGCGCGGCGGCGAACGGCTTCCAGTCGCCTTCCTCCTCGGGCTCGCGAAAACGGCGGAAGGCGTTGCGGAGGCTCTCGGCCTGCGCGCTGGCTGAGGTCATCGTCTCCTCCGAGAAGTCGATCGGGCTGCGCCAGTGCGCCGTGAGGAAGAACACGAGGAGCGTCTCGCGGCCCCATTCGTCCAGCACCTCGCGCAGGGTCTCGATGTTGCCGAGCGACTTCGACATCTTCTCGCCCGTCAGACGGAGCATGCCGTTGTGCATCCAGATGCGCGCGAACTCGCGACCCGCTCCGCGCGACTGGGCGAGCTCGTTCTCGTGGTGAGGGAAGACGAGGTCGAGCCCTCCGCCGTGGATCTGGAAGGAGGGGCCGAGGAACTTCTCCGCCATCGCCGAGCACTCGATGTGCCAGCCCGGGCGCCACGGGCCCCAAGGCGACTCCCAGCGCGTGTCCTCACCCGGCTTCGTCGCCTTCCAGAGGGCGAAGTCGCGGGGATCCTCCTTGAGCGGACTCCGCTCCTGCTCCTCGACCTGCTCCGGGCGCTGGCCCGAGAGGCGCCCGTAGCCGTCGAAGCGCGCCACTCGGAAGTAGATGTCTCCGCCGGCCTCGTAGGCGAGACCGCGGGCCACGAGCTCCTCGATCAGCGCGACGATCTCCCCGATCGTCTCCGTGGCCCTCGGCTCGAGATCGGGCCGCCCGAGCCCGAGCGCGTCCGTGTCCTCCACGTACCAGCGGGACGCTCGCTCGGCGAGCTCGGCGCTGGCACCCGGAGCGGCGTCGTAGATCTTGT
>CAZCIJ010000315.1:0-3816 GCA_964498265.1 uncultured Gaiellales bacterium
GCCTTGATCGTGATGCCCCGCTCGCGCTCGAGCTCCATCGTGTCGAGAACCTGATCGCGCATCTGCCGCTGGGAGAGCGTCTCGGTGAGCTCGATGATGCGGTCGGCGAGCGTCGACTTCCCGTGGTCGATGTGCGCGATGATCGAGAAGTTGCGGATGCGATCGAGGCTCATCCAGACGCGCCGTCCGATCGCCTTCCGGAGCGGCGCATCAACGATAGCAGCGCCCCGAGCTCGCGAATCCCCAGCAAACGAGCTGAAACCACGTAGGCGGCGGCGGCCGCGACGAGCGCGAGCCCGACCGAGACGACCTGGGCTCCCAGCGAGCGGCCGAGCGCGCCGTCGAGGGCGAGCCACACGCCGTAGGCTACGCCCCCTGCGGCGGCGGACGCCACGAGCACGCGAGCGTAGGAGCTCACGATGCGCCGACCGTCCAGGCCGCCGAGGCGGCGCCGGAGGACGGCCACGAGCACCGCGGCCCCCGCGATGTTGACGAGCGAGGTCGAGAGGGGGATCCCCCAGACGCCCACCCGGTAGAGCGCCGCGTCGAGGGCCGCGTTGAGCCCGAGGTTGCCGAGCGCGATCCAGGTCGGCACCCATGCGAGCTGCTGGCTGAAGAAGGCGCGGTTCAGCATCAGCATCATCCCGTTGAAGGCGAGCCCGAGCGAGAAGGCGGCCAGGCACTCGGCGACGACCGTCGTCTGGTCGGCGGTGAAGGCGCCACGCTCGTAGAGGACGCGGACGATGGGGACGGCGAGCACGGCGCAGGCCGCGCTCGCCGGGAAGAGGAGGAAGCCGATCTGCCGAAGCCCGAGCGAGAGCGTGCTGCGGAAGCCGTCCAGCTCGCCGACGGCGGCGAGGCGCGAGAGCGCGGGGAACAGGACCGTCGCGACGGCGACCGAGAAGATCCCCTGGGGGAGCATGTAGATGCGGAAGGCGGCGTCGATCGACGCCGGTGCGAGCTCGCGGTCGACGAGCCGGGCGGCGAAGAAGGTGTCGACGACGAGGTTGATGTTGATCAGGCCGAGTCCCAGCGCCACCGGGACCATGAGGACGAACACCCGCTTGACGGCGGGATCGCGCCAGTCGATGAGCGGCCGCAGACGCCCGTCGAGGCGAAGCAGCCAGGGAACGGGGAGCAGCACCTGCACGAGCGTCCCCGCGAGGACGCTTCCCGCGAGCAAGTAGAGCTCGGCGGACTCGCTCTCGAGCAGCGGTACGCCGATCACGAGAGCGACGATGATCGTCAGATTCCAGAACACGGGGCTGAGCGCCGGAACCGTGAAGCGCTCGTAGCTGTTGAGGACTCCGACGACGACGCCGGAGAGCCCGAGCAGGATCACCTCCGGAAAGAGGATCCTCGAGAGCCCGACCAGCAGATCCTCCTGCGCGCCCTCGTAGCCGAAGACCTGCATGATCCACGGCGCAGCGAGGGCGAACGCGGCCGTCAGCGCCGAGAGGCCGATGAGGAGGATGTAGAAGACGCTCGACGCGACGCGCCAGGCGCGAGCGCGGTCACCCCTGGCGAAGAGCTCGCTGAAGACGGGCACGAACGCCGAGGAGAGCGCCTGGTCGGCGACGAACGAGCGCACGAGGTTCGGCACCTGGAAGGCGACGGTGAACACGTTGATCGAGCCCTCGACGCCGAAGTAGCGCCGGATGACGATCTCGCGCAGGAGACCGGCGACCCGGGAGCCGGCCGTCGCCGCGGCGAAGATCGCGGTCGAGCGAGCAAGCCGCCGTCTGTGCGCCGACGAGCCTGGATCGCCGACGACCTCGGCCTCTGCCACGCCCAGCGAGTATAGGAGCCGCTCCGGGGGGAGACGGCGCCCACGACGCGAAGGCGCTTGCTAGCATGGTCGGGCCCCGACAGCCGGGGCGCTCGCGTCTCATGCCCAACATCAAGCAACAGGAGCGCCGGGTACACCGGGCCGCACGGGAGCGGCTCGAGAACCTGCGCCGGCGCTCGGCGGCACGGACCTTCGCCAGGCGGCTCGCGCTGGCGGTGGAGGAAGGCGACGACGAGCTCATCGCCGCGGAGCATCGCGCGCTCGTGCGCGCCCTCGACACGGCCGCGGCGAAGCGCGCCATCCACCCGAACAAGGCAGCGCGCAAGAAGGCGCAGGCTGCGAGGCTCGTCGCCTCGCATACGTCCTCGTAGAGCCTCGCCCGGACGGGCGAGGCCTGGCCCGGTCTCAGCCGGTCTCGGGCGGCGAGAGCGGGGGCGCCGGGGACGGCTGCGGCTCGCGCGGCTCGTCGAAGGGCCAGCGCAAGACCGGCTCCTTGACCGCCTTGACCTCGTCGAGACGCCCGACCGGGCGCGTGTGCGGCGCCCCCTTGAGCAGCGCCGGATCGTCCGCAGCCTCGCGCGCGATGGCGAGCATGGCGTCGGCGAAGCCGTCGAGGGTCTCCTTGGTCTCCGTCTCGGTCGGCTCGATCATCAGCGCTTCCGGCACGACGAGCGGAAAGTAGACGGTGGGCGGGTGGAAGCCGTAGTCCATGAGTCGCTTGGCGACGTCGAGGGCGTTCACGCCGTGGTCGCGCTTGAGCCGGCGGGCGGAGAGGACGAACTCGTGCATGCAGAGGCGGTCGTAGGGCAGCTCGTAGCCCTCGCGCAGGCGAGCGAGGAGGTAGTTGGCGTTGAGGACGGCCGCCTCGGACATCTCCGTGAGCTCGGGCCCGTAGGCGCGGAGGAATGCGTAGGTGCGGACGAACACGCCGAAGGGGCCGGTGAAGCCGCGCACCTTGCCCACCGTCTGCGGCCGGTCTTCCTCGAGCGTGAAGCGTCCGTCCTCTGTCCGGGCGATCACGGGCACTGGGAGGAAGGGCTCGAGCGAGGCGCGGACGGCGACCGGCCCGGCTCCCGGTCCACCCCCGCCGTGCGGCTGGCTGAAGGTCTTGTGCGGGTTGAAGTGCACGATGTCGAAGCCCATGTCACCCGGGCGCGAGAGGCCGCAGATGGCGTTCAGGTTCGCGCCGTCGTAGTAGCAGAGGCCGCCCGTCTCGTGGACGAGACGCGTCACGTCCTCGATCCCCTCGTCGAACAGCCCCAGCGTCGACGGGTTGGTGAGCATGAGGCCCGCCGTGCGCTCGCTCAGCGCCCGGCGCAGGTCGGCGACGTCGACGTTTCCGCGCGCGTCCGTCGAGACCCGTACCAGCGAAAAGCCCGTCATGGCGACGCTCGCCGGGTTCGTGCCGTGCGCCGTGTCCGGCACGATCACTTCGTCGCGCCCGGGCTCGCCGCGCTCGGCGAGGTGGGCCCGGATCAGCAGCAGGCCGAGCAGCTCGCCCTGCGAGCCGGCCGCCGGCTGCAGCGTGACGGCATCGAGCCCGGCGATCTCCTGGAGCGCCCGCTCGAGCCCCCACATCAGCTCGAGCGCTCCCTGCGCGGCCTCAGGCTCCTGCAGCGGATGGAGGTCGCGGAAGCCGGGGAGCGCGGCGAGGCGCTCGTGCACGCGCGGGTTGTACTTCATCGTGCAGGAGCCGAGCGGATAGAAGCCCGTGTCGACGCCGTAGTTGCGGGTCGACAGCTCGGTGAAATGGCGCACGAGTTCGGGCTCGGCCAGCTCGGGAAGCCTGGGAGGGGCAGACCGGCGCAGCTCCTGCGGAACCTCTACGGCGGGCAGGTCTGGAGCCGGCAGCGCCGCGGCCCGCCTGTCGGCGCGCGACTTCTCGTACAGGAGCTTCACGCCGCCACCTCCCTCGCCTGCGGCTCGGTCGCGTGGGGGAACCATGTTCCCCCGCGAACCCCCTCTTCCCCGTCACCCCTCGGCGCTCCGCGCCGAGGACACCGTGGGGAAACCTCCCGGTTTCCCCA
>CAZCIJ010000316.1:0-3810 GCA_964498265.1 uncultured Gaiellales bacterium
GGTGGGAAGAATCAGGTGGGCAAACTCCTCCACCTCGTCCGCGAAGAGGTCGATCCGGAACGAGCGCATGAACTCGCTCGCGTCGGTCTCCTCCTGCTGCCAGTCCATGAGCTGCTTGAGCCAGGCGAGCCGCTCGGCCTCGGCCTTGCCGTCCTTGCGCTTCTCCTTGTAGAGCCAGTGCGCGGCCACGCCGAGCTCCGCCGTCTCGTGCATCTCGCGCGTGCGCAGCTGGATCTCGAGCGGCTTGCCCTCCGGGCCGACAACGGTCGTGTGGAGGGAGCGGTACATGTTGAACTTGGGCATGGCGATGTAGTCCTTGAACCGCCCCGGCATCGGCTTCCACAGCGAGTGGATGAGCCCGAGCACGGCGTAGCAGTCTCCCTGCCCTTCGCGGCCCGACTTCTCGACCACGACCCGCATCGCCGTGAGGTCGTAGATCTCGTTGAACTCCTTGCCGCGCGTCGCCATCTTGTCGTAGATGGAGTAGAAGTGCTTGGCCCGGCCCGAGATCTCGGCCTGGATGCCGGCCTTGGCGAGCTCCCGCGCGAGGATGTCGGCGGCTTCGGCCACGTAGGCTTCACGGTCGGCGCGCCGCTCCGCGACCATCGCCCCGATCTCGCGGTACTTGCGCGGGTGCAGCGTCTGGAAGGAGAGATCCTCGAGCTCCCACTTGATCTGGTGGATGCCGAGCCGGTGGGCCAGAGGCGCGTACACCTCGAGCGTCTCGCGCGCCTTCTGCATCTGCTTCTGCTTCCCGAGGTACTCGATCGTCCTCATGTTGTGGAGGCGATCCGCGAGCTTGATGATGATGACCCGGATGTCCTCGGCCATCGCGACGATCATCTTGCGGTAGTTCTCCGCCTGGGCCTGCTCGCGGCTCTGGAAGCTGATACGCGTGAGCTTCGTGACGCCTTCGACGAGTTGCGCGATCTCCTCGCCGAACTCTGAGCGGACCTCGTCGATCGTCGTGTCGGTGTCCTCGACGACGTCGTGGAGCAGCCCGGCCGCGACCGTCGCCGTATCCGCCCGCAGCTCGGCGAGGATCCGCGCGACCCCGGCCGGATGGACGATGAAGTCCTCCTCGCTTCGCCTCTTGTGTCCCTCGTGCGCACGCGCCGCCATCGCGAACGCGCGCTCGAGGAGGTCGCGATCGACCTCGGGATTGTGCTCGCCGACGGTGGCGACGAGCTCGTCGAGCAGTCGCCGGTGACGCTCCGCGGGATCGCTCCGAACCTGCTCCATGCCCCCATTGTAGGGGCGGGTCATGACCAGTCCGAAGCGCGCCCCGGAGACGCGTCACGCCTCGGACGGCACCCTCGGCGCTCCTGCCGGCCTGGCAGGTTCCCTACGCCGCGCGGGGCAGCGTCACCCGCTCGCCGGCGAGGAGCGCCCGGAAGGTCTCCGACTCGAGCAGGCTCCGCTTCCGCGGCGAGCCGTCCGCCTCGACGAGGTCGAGCTCGGCGAAGACGGCGCGTGCCTCGGGCGTCCATTCCGTCTCGCCGGCGCGCCACTCGTCGGCCAGCCGGCGGCGGAGCGCCTCGTAGCCGGCGGGCGTCTCGAAGATTCGCCGCACCACGAGCTGAGGAGCGACCGTCCCGTTCCAGCGGTTGACCGCGAGACGGAAGGCGACGTCGTGCCCCGCATCGCGCTGCAGGCGCTCGAGCAGCGCCCCCTGGCCGAATGCGATCGCGCCGGAGCGCACTCCGCCTGCCGTGACCGCGAGCTTGAGGTGCTTCCCGCCGCCCACCGCGTCGAGCTCCGAGAGCGTGCAGGCCGGAGCCAGGAGGGTCACCGCGGGGTTCCCCACGCCGAACGGCGCCAGGCGCTCGAGCTCGCAGGCCAGGTCCAGGGTCAGCTCGTCGCCCCGAACGATCGCGTCGATCGCGATCACGGGCTCGAGGTCGTCCTCGGTCAGCGCCGCGGACGCATGCCCCGCGAACGCATCGGCGAACGCCTCGACCCGCTCGGGGCGGATGGACAGCCCCGCCGCCGCCCGGTGGCCTCCGAAGCGGACGAGCTCTCCGGCGCAGGCGGCGAGGCCCGCGTGCAGGTCGAAGGCGGGGATCGACCGGCCGGAGCCCTTCCATTCGCCCTCTCCGCCGGCGATCAGCACGACAGGGCGGTGGAAGCGCTCGACGAGGCGCGAGGCCACGATCCCGATCACGCCCTGGTGCCACTCCTCGGACGCGAGGACGTAGGCGCTGCGGCGGCGCCGCGCGTCCGGCCAGTCTGCAACCTGTGCGAGCGCCTCGCGCAGGATTCCCTCCTCGAGCGCCTGCCGGTCGCGGTTGAGGCGCTCGAGCTCCTCGGCGAGCCTGCGCGCCTCGGCGGCGTCCTCGGTCAGAAGCAGCTCCAGGGCGGCGCGCGGGTGGCCGAGACGCCCGGCCGCGTTGATGCGCGGGGCGAGGCGGAATCCGATCGCGCCGGCGTCGACGGCGGCGGGGTCGACGCCGGCCGTGCGCATGAGCGCTGCGAGCCCAGGCGTGGCGGAGCGCGCGAGCCGCCGCAACCCGGCCACGACGAGACCGCGGTTCTCCCCCGTGAGAGGGACGACGTCGGCCACCGTCGCGAGCGCGACCAGGTCGAGGTGGGCCGCCAGCCTCTCGTCGTCCCCGGCGAGCGCCTGGAACAGCTTGAACGCGACGCCCGTGCCGCACAGGCCTGCGAACGGGTAGTCGGACGGCTGCGGCGCCACGACCGGGCACTCGGGAAGCTCCGCGCCCGGCCGGTGGTGGTCGGAGACGACGACGCCGAGCCCGAGCCGGCGGGCCTCGGCGACCTCGGAGACGGCAGTGATGCCGCAGTCGACGGTCAGCACGAGCCCGTACCCCTCGTCCGCGAGCCGCGCCAGCGTCTCGCGAGAGAGACCGTAGCCCTCCTCGAAGCGGCTCGGGAGGTGCCAGTCGACGTCCGCGCCGAGCTCGCGCAGGACGGCGAGCGCGAGAGCGGTGGCGCAGATGCCGTCCACGTCGTAGTCGCCGTGGACGCAGATGCGCTTCCCGGCCGCGATCGCTGTCCGGATCGCGTCGCAGGCGGCGGCCATGTCGCCGAGCAGCAGCGGGTCGTGGGAGACCGGACGGGCCTCGAGGAAGGCCCGAGCAGACTCGGGGTCGCCGTACCCGCGCCGGACGAGAACGCTCGCAGTCGGCTCGCTGACCCCCAACGCTTCGGCCAGGGTCTCGACGTCTCGGCGGGGGCACGGACGAAGCGTCCAGGTGCCCTCGGTCATGCGTCCAACCCTACGGCGGGGGCCGGACGGATCGCCCCGTCGAGCCGTGCAGAAACACTCGCGAGAGTGAGGACAAAACGCGAAGAGCGGCCCTCGGCGCTCCGATCGAAAGGAGTCTCATGCGCGAGAACGAAGCTCACGTCGTGACGCTTCGGCCAACGATCCGGCGGCTGCTCGGCCGCAGGTCGCCGCCCCGGCGCGGGGCCCTCCGCCTCGTATCGGACGTCGTCGCGCTCGAGCGGATGACCGACGACCGCCGAGCAGCAGCCCGGGTCCGGCTCGAGGCGAAGCTGGGACGTCCGCTGCTCCGAGAGCTCGAGCGGCAGCTCGACGTCGAGGGTCTGCTCGCCCCGCGGCGTCGCAGGCGGACGACCCGCCGGGCGGCTTAGAGCTCCTTTCAAGTCTTCATTGTGAAAGGAGCTCTTAGGGGCGCTCGCAGCCTGGGGGCGGAGGGCCGGCGGCGGTCGGCGGGCAGTCCGCGGGCGCCGCGCCCGGCGCCGGCTCCTCCGGCGGAGACGTGATCCCTGGTCCCGGACCGCTCGAAGGCGGCTCCGGCGTCGTCTCGGGAGGAGGCGGCTGCG
>CAZCIJ010000317.1:0-3803 GCA_964498265.1 uncultured Gaiellales bacterium
TCCTTGCTCCCCTCCGTACCACTTCGCCATCTGGACGATCTCGAGATTCGGGACGCCTGCCTGGACGCGCTCGGCCGGACTCTCGATCCCGTCGACCGCGTCGCCCGGATACTTCGTCCCGACCACCGTGGCGCCGTCGATGCGCTCGAACGCAGCCTTCACCTTCGCGAACTTGTGCTCGACGATGGCCTCGTCGCCGTGGATCGCGAAGCGCATCGTCCATCTGCCGAAGCCCATCTCGGCGCAGATCCGGTCGATCACGTGCTCCGGGAGCACCCCGTCGCCCTGGTACCAGCGCGCGCGATCCGTGAACACCGAGGCCGCCGCGACCGGGCTCAGGATCATCGGATACCCGGTGATCGAGTTGTCGAGCATCAGCGCGCGCAGGGTGTCCACGAGCGGGCCGAGGTCGTCGTCGCGGGGGACCATGAGCCAGCACGGCATGTAGCACTCCGGCTGCGGCATCAGCCACACGCCCATCTTCGTCACGATCCCGAGGTTCGACTGGAAGAAGAGGCCGTCGAAGGAGGGGCCGTAGCTGCGCCGGTAGACGTGCCACGCCCGGCCGTTCGAGATCGCCCCCATGCCCGTGCGCACGACGTCGCCGCCCGGAAGCACGACCTCGAGACCGCACGCCGTCGCTGCATGCTCCCCGTACGGCGTGTAGCCGACGCCGTACTCGGTCGTGTTCCCGATGACGCTTCCCCAGCCGAGATCGGGCACGTCGATCCACAGCTTGTGGCCGGACTCGCGCACGGCCTCGTAGAGGTCGAAGAAGCGCACGCCTGGCTCGACGACCGCGTAGGCGGCGTCGCCGTTGACCTCGAGCACGCGGCTCATCCGGCGAAGGTTGACGACGACCGAGCCCCGCACTCGCGGGGAGGAGCCGCCGTAGCCGTTGTTGCGGCCCTGGGAGCTCACCCAGAGCGGAACGCCGTGCTCACCCGCGACCCGGAGGATCGCCTGGACCTCCTCGACCGACGCCGGCTGCACGACAGCCGACGCCTCGTAGTCGTCCCAGCCGGCGAACCAGTACGGGTCGCGAAACTCGCGCAGCTGCTCGGGCGACGTGAGCACCGCCTCCTCGCCGACGGCGGCCCGGAACCCGTCGAGCGCCTTGGACAGCGAGACCTCGCTGACCGCGGACGGATGGATGGTCGTCATCGCTGTACCTCCCTGACTCGAAGGCCCGTCGCTCTGCCGGGGCGAGGGGATGTCGATGGGCGAGGTCGAGCGCCCCCAGTCCGGAGCACCGGCGGCTCGGGCTGCCGCGGTCCCCGACCGGAACGACGCGCTCTGGGCCCGTCTCGCGACCGCCCCGCACGGCGGTGAGACTAACAAGCCGCGCACCGGCTCGGGCACCGGCCGCACGCGCCCCCGCGGCTCAGGGGTCGGACGTAGACTTGCGGCTCGTTCGACCAGGAGGGAAGGATGACGACTGCCGAGATCGATCTTGCCGTGCTCGAGGGCTTCGCGGGCCAGCTGCTACGGCCTGGAGACGAGGGCTACGAGGACGCCCGCCGGGTTCACAACGGCCTGGTCGACAAGCGCCCCGCGCTGATCGCGCGCTGCCTCGGGGTCGCTGACATCGCCGCCGCCGTGCGCCTGGGCCGCGAGCAGAATCTCGAGGTCTCCGTTCGCGGCGGCGGGCACAACGTGGCCGGCAAGGCGGCGACCGACGGCGGCGTCATGGTCGACCTCGCGCTGATGCGCGGGATCTACGTCGATCCCGCAGCGCGGACGGCGCGCGCGCAGGGCGGCGTGACGTGGGCGCAGCTCAACCGCGAGACCCAGGTGCACGGTCTGGCGGTCACGGGCGGCGTGGTCTCCACGACCGGCATCGCGGGGCTCACGCTCGGAGGCGGCCTCGGATGGACCATGGGCCGGTACGGCCTCGCAGCCGACAACCTCCGCTCCGCCGAGGTCGTCACCGCGGACGGGCGCGTTCTCGACGCGAGCGAAGCCGAGCACGCCGACCTCCTCTGGGGATTGCGCGGCGGAGGCGGCAACTTCGGCGTCGTGTCCTCGTTCGAGTACCAGCTGCACCCCGTCGGGCCGACGATCACGGGGGGCATCGTCGTCCATCCGTTCGACGCGGCCCCGGACGTGCTCCGCTTCTTCCGCGACTTCACGGCCGACCTGCCCGACGACCTCACGGTCATGGCCGGGCTCATCCACGCACCCGACGGCTCGGGAGCCAAGCTCGCAGTCTTCCTCGTCTGCCACATCGGCCGGCCCGAGCAGGCCGAGAAGGATCTCGAGCCGCTCCTCGGCTTTGGGTCGCCCCTGGACGTCCAGGTCGGGCCCATGCCGTACACGGCGGTCAACTCGATGCTCGACGAGGGGTTCCCCAAGGGCGCCCTCAACTACTGGAAAGCGAACTTCCTGAACGAGCTGTCGGATTCGGCCATCGACACGGCCGTCGAGCGCTTCGCCAGCTGCCCGTCGCCGATGAGCGGGCTCGTCGTCGAGCACTTCCACGGGGAGGTGTCCCGCGTTCCGGTGGACGCGACCGCCGTCCCGCACCGAGAGCCCGGATACAACCTCGTTCTGGCCTCGGTCTGGATGGACCCGGCGGCGACCGAGGAGAACATCGCTTGGACGCGAGACACCTTCGCAACCCTTCGGCCCTTCTTCGCCGACCGGCGCTACGTGAACTACCTCGCCGACGACGAGACGGGAGAGGCCACGCTGCGCGCGGCCTACGGGCCGAACACGGACCGCCTCGTCGAGCTGAAGCGCCGCTACGACCCGACGAACCTCTTCCACCTCAACCAGAACATCACGCCCTGAGGTCCTCCTCGACGAGGCCGAACACGACACCGTCCTGCCAGGCGCCGTGGCGCCAGTACGCCCTCCGCTTCACGCCCTCGCGGACGAAGCCGGCTCGCTCGAACAGGCGAAGCGCAGCCTCGTTGAAGCCGTAGGCCTCGAGCTGCACGCGGTGGTAGCCGAGATCCCGCACGAGGTGGGTCGTAAGGAGGCGCACCGCGCGCTCGCCGAGTCCTCGGCTGCGGAACGCGGGATCGACCATGACCCCGAAGAGGTGGGCGATCCGGCTGCGCTCGTTCTGCATCGAGAACGCCAGTCCGCCCGCCCGCTGCCAGGCGCCTTCGTGCTCCACCTCGAGCACGAAGCGGCCCTGCGCCGCGCGATCGTCGGCCGCGGCCGCGATCGCCGCGCGCACGTCCGCCTCTGCCCACGGCGTCACCGCCGCGAGGAAGTCGGCGATCTCGGATCGTTGCCCGAGCGCTACGAGGTAGGCGACGTCCTCGAGCGACGCCGCCCGAAGGCGGACCGCGCCGCCGCGAAGGTGCTCCCTCACTCCCGGCGTCGGCACGGCGCGATCCCGGCCGCGCCAGAGGAGAGGACGTGACCGCAACCCCGCGTCACACGCGCAGGCTAACGAGTCCGGACCAGGCTCAGGTCCGGCCCAGGCTCAGGCCCCCTCGCTATGCTGGCTTCGTCGTCGCGCCCCTGGAGGCGCGATCCTCAGTCGAAGCTAGACTCGTGCTCTCTCATTGACCTCGGTCGCCGAAAAGCCGCTGCACCGCGCCCTCGGCCTGACGGACTGGGAGCTTGAGCGCATCTGCGAGCTGTGCGAGCGGGCGCCGAACGACTTCGAGCTCGCCGTCTTCTCGCTCCTCTGGTCCGAGCACTGCGGGTACAAGCACTCGGCGCCCCTGCTACGGCGGCTTCCCTCGGAGGGCCCCGGCGTCCTGCAGGGACCGGGCGAGAACGCCGGCGTCGTTGACGTCGGCGACGGGCTCGCCGTCGCCTTCAAGGTCGAGAGCCACAACCAT
>CAZCIJ010000318.1:0-1600 GCA_964498265.1 uncultured Gaiellales bacterium
TTCCCCGGAAGCGGCACTAGCAACGGCTCGCACTCGGATCGTCGTGGCTGGTCTCGTCCGCGTCGGCTTCATCGGTTGTGGCAGCCACGCGACGCAGAACCTCTACCCGAGCTTCCGGCTTAGCGTGCTCAACCCGCCGGACACGGGCGGCGCCATCGGGGAGCTTGCGGAGGGCGGGGAGATCGGGGAGCTCGTCGCCTGCTGCGACGTCGACGAGGAGAGGGCCCGGCGCTGCGCGCGCGACTTCGGCATCCCCGAGATCTACACCGACCACCGGGAGCTACTCGAGCGTGCGGAGGTCGACTGCGTGCTCGTCGCGATGCATCCGCGGCTCCAGCCCGAGCTTGCGATCGACTGCCTCCATGCCGGCAGGCACGTCTTCGTGGAGAAGCCGCCGGCCGAGGATCTCGACGCCTGCCTGGCCATGCAGGAGGCGGCCGCAGCCGCGCAGCGCCACCTGATGGTCGGATTCATGAAGCGCTTCTCGCACCCGTACCTGCGGGCGCGGGACATCGTGGCACGCCCGGAGTTCGGGCCGCTCTCCGCCTACGAGGGACGCTTCACCTTCGGGGTCTACCCGCCGCGCGGCGTCTATGACTTCCTGAACGGCTTCGGCTGCCACCACCTCGACCTCGCGCGCTGGCTCATGGGCGAGATCGCCTGGGTCTTCGCCGACCGCGTGCCGCGGGTCGAGGGCGACTCGCGAGAGTGGCGGCCGAGCACCCTCGGCCTGCCGGTCGCCGGCTCGGCCTGGCGCGACATGTGGAGAACGGCTGAGGGGACGGAGCCGGCCCAGGAGGAGGCATGGGTGGCCGTGCTCGGCTTCGTGAGCGGAGCTGCTGGGACGCTCCAGCTCAACTGTCTCGAGCGGTTGAACGAGCGCGTCGTTCTCACCGGGCGCCGGAGCGCCGTCTACGTGGATGGCTGGCGGACGGTGACCGCGCATCTCGACGGCTATGAGACACCCGAGGTCTGGGAGCCCAACGATCAGCTCCCCGGCGACGCTCTCGACCCCCGCCACCTCCACGGCTTCGCCGGCGAGGTGCGTCACTTCGTCGAGTGCGTTCGCGAGGGCCGGCGGCCCGATGTGACGATCGACGACGGGATCGCGGCCTTGCGCCTCGAGCAGGCGATGAAGCGATCCGTCAGGGAGCGGCGGCCGGTCGCACCGTAGGATCCACCGGCGAGGAGTCTCATGGCCAGGGACAGCACCGAATACTACGACCGGATCGAGCGGGAGCTGTACACCGGCGTCATCGGCGACGTCATGGACGAGCTCGGATGGTGGCGCCAGGTCATGCGGTACGACATCCGACCGCTCTTCGACGGTGCGAGGATCGCGGGCCGCGCGGCGACGATGCTGGCCGCCGAGGTGTACGACCTTCCCGCGGAGCCCTTCAAGCTCGAGATGGAGCTGCTCGACGACCTGCAGCCGGGCGAGGTCGTCTGCTGCACGCAGCAGGGCTCGATGCGGGCTGCCATGTGGGGCGAGCTGCTCTCGACGCATGTGCGTGCCAGGGGCGGTCGCGGCGCGATCCTGGACGGCCTCACGCGAGACTCCTGGGGGATCATCGGCATGCGCTTCCCCGTCTTCGCCCGC
>CAZCIJ010000318.1:1610-3791 GCA_964498265.1 uncultured Gaiellales bacterium
GGACTCGAAGGGCCGTCTCGACGTGATCGCCACGCGTGTCCCGATCGAGATGGGCGGCGTCCTCGTCCACGACGGCGACCTCGTCGTCTGCGACTTCGATGGCTGCCTCGCAGTCCCGCAGGCGATCGAGGAGGAGGTCCTCGAGCGCGCCTTCAGGAAGGTCGAGAGCGAGAACGAGGTGCGCGAGGTCTTGCGCGAGGGGGCCTCGATCCAGCAGGTGTTCAAAGACTACGGGATCCTCTGAAGGAGACGATCCTTGGACTGTCGAGCCCTTTTGATCATTGATGGAGGGAGAGGATGGCGAGCTACGGTGTTGGCATCATCGGCGCGGGCTGGGTCGCCGGCGAGTACGTCAAGGTCTTCCGCGACCACCCGCTGACGGAGCTTCGAGGCATCTACAACAGGACTCCGGGGAAGGCGACGGCCCTGATGACGCAGCACGGGGTCGAGGCGAGGGAGTACGGGTCGGTCGACGAGCTCTTCGACGACGAGCGCATCGACATCATCGCGTCTTGTACTCACCCGGACGTGCGCGCGGAGCACTGCGTGCGAGCCGCGGAGACCGGTCGCCACATCGTGATCGAGAAGCCGATCGGCCTCGCCCCCGAGCACACGGCGGCGATACGGGAGGCGGTGACGAAAGCCGGCGTCAAGACGGTGTCGAGCGTCGTCCTGCGCTGGAACCCGCAGTTCGTCACCGTGAAGCAGATGATCGCGGACGGAGTGCTCGGCGAGCTCGTCTACGGCGAGGCGGACTACTGGCACCCGCTGCGCGAGTACTACCCCGGCTACCGGTCGTTCGTCTCCTGGGAGCGGGGCCGCAGCGCCTTCCTCTGCGGCGGGGTCCACGCGGTCGACATCCTGCGCTATCTCGGCGGCGAGATCGTCGAGGTGGCCGCTTTCTCGACGCCGAAGAGAATCAACGTGGACTACGAGTACGACCCGAACGTGGTCGCGTCGCTGCGCTTCGCGAACGGCGCCGTGGGAAAGCTCGCGACGGTCCTCGACGCCGATACCCCCTACATCTTCAACTGCCGGCTCTTCGGCACCGAGGGAACGATCCAGAACAACGAGGTCTACTCGTCGAGGCACTACCCGGGGAGCCTCGGGTACTGGAACTTCCCGACCATCGAGCCGGACTCCGCCGACGTCACGCACCATCCGTTCAGGGAGGAGATCGACCACTTCATGGACTGCATCGGGCGAGACCTCGAGTCGCACGCCTCGATCCACGATACGTACAAGACGATGGCCGTGTGCTTCGCGATCGACGAGTCGGCCGCGAGGGGCGGCCAGCCGGTTGAGGTGATGCTGTCCTAGGATCTCTTACGATGCGCTTCGCGGGCCGCACCGTCCTCATCACCGGGAGCGGCTCCGGCATCGGTCGCGTGATGGCCAAGCGCTTCGCGGCCGAGGGCGGTGCGATCGTGATCGCAGACCTTCTCGAGGACAGGGCGCGTGAGGTGGCCGCTGAGATCGAGGCGGACGGCGCCAGGGCGCTCGCGCTGCGAGCGGACGCGACCGTGGCGGCCGACGTCGAGGCGATGGTGCGCGCGGCCGAGGACGGCTTCGGACCGGTCGACGTCCCCGTCAACAACGCGTTCTCCTGCGAGGGCGACAACGTCGTCCTCATGGACGAGGCGACCTGGGATGGCGACATCGCGGGCGTTCTCAAGAGCGCGTTCCTCTGCTCGAGACGGGTCCTGCGCTCGATGATCGAGCGCCGCACCGGGGTGATCGTGAACATCGCTTCCGTGAACGGCCTCGCCTACGCTGGCAACGAGGCGTATAGCGCAGGCAAGGCCGCGATGCTCAACCTGACGCAGTCGATCGGCGTCCGCTACGGCCGCTACGGCGTGCGCTGCGTCGCCGTCGCGCCCGGCTCGATCGCCACGCCGGCGTGGCAGAAGCGCGTCGAGAAGGAGCAGGACATCCTCGAGCGCCTCGCCAAGTGGTACCCGCTCGGGCGAGTCGGGACGCCGGAGGACGTCGCGAGCGCCGTGCTCTTCCTCGCCTCCGACGAGGCCTCCTGGATCACCGGGACGGTACTACGGGTGGACGGTGGCCTCCTCGCGGGCAACGACGTGATGACGCGCGAGCTTCTCGTCGAATCCCGAGAGCACGAGATCTAGAGGCTTGATGTGGAATTCCAGCACCCCCGGATGACTCCCGCGACGCGGC
>CAZCIJ010000319.1:0-3776 GCA_964498265.1 uncultured Gaiellales bacterium
GAGCGGCCATACCAGCTCACGCCGCGGCTCGCGATCAGGATCGCGGTCCTCGGCGTGATCGCGGTCGTCCTCTTCGCCGTCCTGTTCCTGCGGCTCTGGGCGCTCCAGGTGATCTCCGGCGAAGACTACGTGGAGAGCGCGCGCGACAATCAGGTCCGGACGCTCCGGCTCGAGCCGCCGCGCGGGCCGATCCTCGACCGCAACGGCGCGCTGCTCGTCACGAACGTCCCCGGGACGGTCGTCCGGCTCTGGCCGGCCCGCGTGCCGGACGGCGCGATGAGCTCGGTCGTCGAGCGCCTCTCGAGCCTCCTGAGCGTGCCGGCGAAGGAGATCCGTCGGGCGATTCGCGCACGAGGGAACGATCCGCTCACCCCGGTTCTCGTGAAGACGAACGTGCACGACGCGAAGGCGAACTACCTCGCCGAGCACGCATCGGAGTTCCCCGGGGTCGAGGTCGCCAACACCCGTCTTCGGCGCTACGAGGAGGGCTCGCTCGCAGCTCACCTCCTCGGCTACGTGGGCGAGATCTCGCAGGAGGAGCTCGGGCGGCTGGGCGACGACTACGCGGGCGGCGACCGTATCGGGAAGGCCGGGATCGAGGCCGCCTACGATCGCTTCCTGCGGGGCGAGCCGGGAGTGGGGCAGATTCGCGTCAACGCGCTCGGCGACCAGACGAGCGGCTTCGCGCCCAGGCAGCTGCCGAAGGCGGGGTACGCGGTGCGGCTCACCATCGACGCCGAGGTGCAGCGCGCCGCCGAGGAGGCCCTGGGGTTCGGCGTCCGGCTCGCGCACGAGAACGGCGACTGGGCCGCGGACGGCGGCGCCATCGTTGCGATGAACCCGGAGAACGGGGAGATCATCGCGCTCGCTTCCTCGCCGAGCTACGACCCCAAGGTCTTCACCGCGGGCGACCCGAAGCGCCTGCGGAAGCTCTACGAGCAGGAGACCACGCCGCTCGTCGACCGAGCGCTCGTGGGCACGTACCCGGCCGGGTCGACGTTCAAGCCCGTGACGGCACTGGCCGCGCTCGACGAGGGTCTCATCGGCCCGTACGACTACTTCCAGTGCCAGCCCGAGTGGCAGGTCGGAGATCCGCCGCAGACGTTCCGGAACTGGGATCCCTATCGCAACGAGCCGATGCAGCTCCAGCAGGCTCTCGCCGCCTCCTGCGACACGTACTTCTACGACGTGGGGATGCTGTTCTACGGCCAGGGCAAGAAGACGCCGCTCCAGGACTTCGCCAAGCGTGTCGGCTTCAACAAGCGCGTGCAGACCGACGTCGGACCGGAGGCGCGCGGCCTCGTGCCGACGCCCGCCTGGCGCAGGCGTCACTTCAAGACGGAGATCGACAAGCTCTGGAAGCCGGGCCACTCGGTGCAGCTCGCGATCGGTCAAGGAGACCTGCTGGTGACGCCGCTGCAGCTGACGCGCTTCTACGCGCTGCTCGCCAACGGCGGGAAGCTCGTCTACCCCCACGCCGTCATGCAGGTCGAGCAACCCGCGCCTTCGGGCAGCGACGACGACCCGGTGGTGCTCCGGAGCTTCGCCCCGAAGCCCCCTGCCGACATCGGGCTCGACCCGGCGCACATCGAGGTGGTGGACGCGGGCCTCTGGGATGCGACCCATTCGTCCGACGGGACCTCGAACCTCACGTTCGCGGAGTACGAGGTGCCGATCGCCGGCAAGACGGGAACCGCCGAGAAGTACGTGCAGTTCGAGGACTTCGGCCGCGTCATGGACCAGTCCTGGTGGTGCGGCTTCGGCCCGTACGGCTACGAGGAGTGGAACGGCAAGCCGCCGCTCGTTCTCTGCGCGCTGATCGAGAACGGCGGTCACGGCGGCGCGGTGGCGGCCCCGGTCGCGCTCAAGGTGTTCGAGGCGTACTTCGGCGTCGAGGCTCCGCCCGTCATCGGAGCGCCCACGGACTGATGGCGGTCGAGCCCAGGATCTACGCCGTCGCGACGTCCCAGCAGCGGCGGCTCGCAGCCGAGATCGGCGTGTTCCTGCGCCAGCTCGACTGGATCCTCCTCGGTGCGGTCGCCTGCCTCGTCGCGTACGGGCTCTGGATCGTCGAGTCGGTGACGCGCGACGACGTCGCCGGCGATCCCGCGTACTTCATCGTCAGGCAGGGGATCTTCGTGGGCGTGGGGATCGTCGCGATGATCACCCTCGCGATCCTCGATCCCGAGGCGCTTCGCCGCCGACGCGCAGCCCTCTACGGGATCGCGATGGCGCTGCTCGTGCTCGTGTTCGTCGTGGGACCGACGATCCGAGGCTCCCGCCGCTGGATCGACCTCGGCGCGTTCCAGCTCCAGCCCTCGGAGCTCGCGAAGCTGCTCGCGATCGTCTTCCTCGCCGGCTTCCTCGCCGAGCGCTCGCACCGCCTAAGCGCGGGCACGGTGCTGTCGGCGGTCGGTCTCGCCGCCCTGCCGATCGCGCTCGTGTTCTTCGAGCCCGACTTCGGCTCCGCGCTCGTCCTCTGCGCCGGCGCCGGCGGAGCGATCGTGTTCGCGGGCACGCGCTGGCCCTACCTCGTGACCATCGCGGCTGCCGCCGCGATGGTCGCGATCGCCGTGCTGTGGCTCCTGCCTTCGTCCGGCATGGACGTGCTCAAGCCGTACCAGCGAGATCGCCTCGTCGGGTTCATCCATCCGGACACCGATCCCAGCGGCACGACCTGGAACGTCAACCAGTCGATCACGGCCGTCGGCGCAGGCGGTCTCGACGGACAGGGCGTCGAGGGCGCGACCCAGACGCGGGCCGACTTCCTGCCGGAGCATGCGACCGACTTCATCTTCGCCTCGCTCGCCGAGCAGCGCGGGTTCCTCGGCGCCTCGATCTTGCTGCTCCTCTACGCGCTGCTCGTCTGGCGGGGGATCAAGATCGCCGCGATCGCGCCGAGCCTGTTCCAGGCGGTCTGCGCGGGCGCGATCACCACGATGCTGCTGTTCCAGGTCTTCCTCAACGTCGGCATGACGATCGGGATCGCCCCGGTGACCGGGATCACCTTGCCCTTCGTGAGCTACGGCGGCAGCTCGATGATCGTGACGCTCGCGCTCGTCGGCGTCTTGCAGGCGATCCACGTGCGCGGCCGCCTCGCGGGCGGACGCCGCTAGACGTTTGATCGGAGGCCTCCGAGCACGCTGCTAAGGTGTCGTCGGAGCCGGGAGCGCCGAGCCCGGATCGGGCGTGCGGCATCTCGGTCGAGAACCCACGATCGCAGCCACCGTGAGCACCCAGACATTCCTGGAGCCGACCGCTCCTCGTGCTCGCGGCGGCGCGCCAGGAGGAAGATTTGCGCTGGTTTCGTCGCAAGACGCGGGAGAGGGAGGAGGCGCCCGGCGCGGCAGCCTCTCCGCTCGTGCAAGAGCCGCCGGAGGAACGGTCCGAAGCGGCGAAGAAAGACGCTCCGAAGAAGCCACGCCGCCGCGGGACGAGGGGCGGCAAGGCCCGCAAGCAGAGCGACCCGGCTAAGAAGGCGCCCGCCGGTAAGCAGGCGGAGCCCGAGCAGGCGAAGGCAAAGACCCCGTCCCGTACGCGGCGGCGGGCGGCGACGCCGAAGCGAACGCCGCCTCCGAGCGTCCGGAAGGAGATGCTGATCTCTCACGGCGCGGGCGAGCAGCGAGTCGCGATCCTCGAGGACGACACGCCGGTCGAGGTGTACCTCGAGCGGCCTGGACGGCGCTCGATCGCCGGCAACATCTACAAGGGCCTCGTCGACACCGTCCTGCCGGGGATGGAGGCCTCGTTCGTCGACATCGGCCTCGAGAGGAACG
>CAZCIJ010000320.1:0-3759 GCA_964498265.1 uncultured Gaiellales bacterium
GCCTGTGCGAACCACATCGAAGACACGATGCGCCGGAACCCCGAGCACGGTATGCCCGAGACGATGACGCGGCTCGTCCGGGCGCGCGACGAGTACGACTACTACGCCGGCCACCTCGACTCGGAGGCCGAGCACACTGCGTACCTCACGGGCGAGCTCGTCGACGACTTCGCCATCGCCGGCCCGCCCGAGCTGTGCCTCGCCCGCATCCGCGAGCTCGCGGAGCTCGGCGTCGGCGAGGTGTCGACGGCCTACCTGAACGGCGAAGTCGAGCAGATGGAGCGAGTGGGACGGGAGCTCATCCCAGCGCTTCCAGGCGGAGCCGTGAAGCGCGAATAGAGGAGGACGCTCGTGGAGCGAGGGAAGGTCTCTTTTGGTCAAGCTCTTGCCCCGGAGCGGCGAAGCCGCGGAGGGGGAACAGGTTGAAGCGCATCGGCGTCGACGTCGGCGGCACGTTCACGGACCTCGTGCTGGTCGACGAGGACGCCGGCCGGATCACGGTGGACAAGGTCCCCTCCACCCCGGACGACCTGGCGAGAGGCGTCGTCTCGGGCGTCCGCGAGCTCTGCTCGAAGGCCGGCCTCGCGCTCGCCGAGGTCGACAACCTCCTCCACGGCACGACGGTCGCGACGAACATCGTCCTCACGCACGCCGGCGCCCAGGTCGGAATGCTGACGACCGAGGGCTTCCGGGACATCCTCCACATCGCCCGCCACAAGAAGCCGCTGAACTTCTCGCTCCAGCAGGAGCTTCCGTGGCAGTCGCGCCCGCTCGTGAAGCGCCGCAACCGCCTCACGGTGAAGGAGCGCGTCACCGTCCCGCACGGGGACGTGCCCGTCCACCTCGACGAAGACGAGGTCAGGCAGCGCGTCCGCGAGCTCAGGGCCGCAGGCGTCGAAGCCGTCGCCGTGTGCCTGCTCCACTCCTACCTGAACCCCGCGCACGAGCAGCGGATCAAGGAGATCGTCCTCGAGGACTTCCCGGAGGCGTACCTCTCGGTCTCGAGCGAGGTGCTGCCGCTCTACCGCGAGTACGAGCGCTTCTCGACGGTGTGCCTGAACGCCTACGTCGGCCCCAAGGTCTCGCGCTATGTCGCGCGTCTCGACGAGGCCATGCAGGCGGAGGGATTCGCACACGGCGTCCAGCTCATGCAGTCCTCCGGCGGGATGGCAACCGTGGAGGCCGCGACGCAGCGGCCGGTCAACATGCTCATGTCCGGGCCGGTCGCCGGGCTGATCGGCGGCATCTGGGCCGGGGAGGTCGCCGGCTTCGAGAACGTCGTCACGCTCGACATGGGCGGGACCTCCGCCGACATCGGAGTCGCCGCCGCCGGCCAGCTCCGCATGCGGCATTTGCTCGACACCAAGATCGGCGACTACCAGGCGATGGTGCCGATGGTCGACATCGACACGATCGGCGCAGGCGGCGGCTCGATCGCCTACGTCGACCAGGGAGGTGTCTTCCGCGTCGGCCCCCAGTCAGCAGGCGCCGACCCCGGCCCCGCCTGCTATGGCCGCGGCGGCACCGAGCCCACCTCGACCGACGCCCAGCTCCTGCTCGGGCGCCTCCGGGCCGACCGCGGGCTGCTGGGCGGCGACATGCGGCTCGACCGCGACCTCGCCGAGGGGGCGATGCGCACTGTGGCCGACCGGCTCGGCATGTCCGTCGAGGAGGCGGCGGTCGGCGCGCTCCAGATCCAGCGCTACGGGATGACGCAGGCGATCGAGCTGAACTCGGTGCGACGCGGCTACGACCCGCGGGAGTTCACGCTGGTTGCCGCGGGCGGCGCCGGCCCGCTCTTCGCCTGCGACATCGCTCTCGAGCTCGAGATCCCGCGTGTGCTCGTGCCCCCGTATCCAGGGATCGTCGCGGCCACGGGCCTCCTCGCCACCGACCTCCAGCACGAGTTCGTCGCCACGGAGCGCCAGCCGCTCAAGAGCCTCGACAAGCCGCGGCTCGAGCAGCGCTACCGCGAGCTCGTCGAGCAGGCGGGCGCCCAGCTCGAGGCGGACGGCGTGCCGGAGGAGCGCCGGCTGGTGCGGCGGCTCGCCGACTGCCGCTATGCGGGCCAGGGCTATGAGGTGCGCTTCGACGTCCCCGCGGGGGCGATCGACGACGCGTGGCTCGCGGAGCTCCGCGAGTCGTTCCACCGGGCGCACGAGGGCGAGTACGGCCACCGCTTCGACGCCGAGATCGAGATCGTCAACATCCGCGCCCTCGGCATCGGCCGGGTCGAGCACCTCAGGCCCGCCGAGCTCGAGGAGGGCGACGGCGACCCTTCGCGCGCGAAGACCCTCGAGCGCGAGGTCGTGTTCGACGTCGACGGCGCCCCCGAGCGGCGGCCGACGCCCTTCTTCGAGCGCGAGCTCCTGTGCGCCGGCGACCGGATCGAGGGGCCGGCGGTGATCGAGCAGTACGACACGACGACGGTCGTGCCGCCGGGGCTCGTAGCGGAGATCGACCGCCACGGCAACATCATGATCGACTGCACGACGCGAGCGCGCTCGGAGGCCGCCCGCGGGGCAGGACTCGCGACGCCGATCCTCATGCGCGTCATCGGCGGCGCCTTCTCCTCAATCGCCAAGGAGATGGCCGGCGTTCTCTACCGCATGAGCTACTCGTCGATCATCCGTGAGTCCGAGGACCTCGGCGCCGGCCTCTTCGACCGGCACGGCGACAACATCGCCGAGTCGGACTCGACGCCGATGTTCATGGGCGCGATGCCGAAGATCGTCAAGAACGTCATCGGGCTCCTCGGGGACGACATCCACGAGGGGGACGTGATCCTCCACAACGACCCCTACGGCGGCGCGACGCACTCGCCTGACGTCGCGATCGTGATCCCGATCTTCCACGAGGGGGAGCTCGTCGGCTTCTCCGGGGCGTCGGCGCACGTCCTCGACATCGGCGGCGCCTACCCGGGGCTCGCGATCGACCTCGTCGACAACTGGTCGGAGGGGAACATCTACCGCGCCGTCAAGCTCGCCGAGAAGGGCATTTGGCAGGCCGGTCTCTGGAAGCACATCCTCGAGAACGTCCGCACGCCCACCTACAACAACGGGGACATCCAGGCGATGATCGCCGCATGCGAGCTCGCGAAGAAGCGCTACCTCGAGCTCCTCGACCGGTACGGGCGGGACGCCGTCCTCGGTTCCGCAGACTTCTGGATCGCGTACTCGGAGCGGATGCTGCGCCAGGAGATCGCCAAGGTGCCCGACGGGCGCTACGAGACCGAGGTCGGCTGGCTCGACGACGACGGCGTCAACCGGGGCACGAAGCTGCCCGTGAAGGTCGGGGTCGAGATCGCGGGCGACGAGATCGCGTTCGACCTCACCGGCTCGAGCGCCGAGGTGCCGACCGGCTTCAACTGCCCCTTCGAAGGGACGACCGTCTCCGCGATGACCTTCATCACGCGCATGATCTTCCTCGACGAGGCCGCCTTCCCGGTCTTCGTCCCCCAGAACGAGGGGATGCTCGCCCCCGTCAGGGTCGTCGCCCCGAAGGGGTCGATCTTCAACCCGAGCTACCCGCGCGCGTGCTTCGCGCGCTTCTGCCAGGTGCAGCGCGCCGTCGACCTCGCGCTCCGCGCGCTCGCGCCCGTCGTCCCGGACAAGGTCACGGCGGGCAACTCTGCGCACCTCCACTTCATCTCCTACTCGGGCTTCCTCGAGGAGGCGGGCGAGTACTGGGTCTACCTGGAGGTCGACGAGGGCTCGTACGGCGGCAGGCCGGGCCACGACGGCCTCGACGCGGTCGACT
>CAZCIJ010000321.1:0-3704 GCA_964498265.1 uncultured Gaiellales bacterium
AGCACGTGCTCCTTGCGATGCGGCATGACGGCCTGGTGCACTCGGCCGGTGCGCACCTCCTCGCCGCCGATGGTGCACGGGATGTCGAGGCGCTCTCGCTCCATCTCCGCCAGGCGCCGCTTGAGGCTCACTCGCTCGGGCGAGCCGGGCGCGTAGGACCTCACCGGCTCGTTGACGGCGGGCGGCGGGCGGAAGGCGCCGTGAGCGGTCATGGAGCGATGGTACTCTCGCTTGGAGCGTGGGCGTCTGGGCGTTCCGCTACGCGGCTCCCGAGTTCGGGGTCGGGGAGCTCTGGCTCGACGGTGACGTCGTCGTCTGGCATCGGCTCCCCCGCATCGGCGCGCTGCCGGAGGGTGCCCCGGGCCATGCGCTCGTCGAGCGGCTGCAGGCCTACTTCGCCGGCGAGCCCGTCGACCTCGAGGACGTCCAGCTCGATCTCGAGGAGCTGACGCCGTTCCAGCGCAAGCTCGCGGACGTCCTGCGCCAGGTGCCTCGCGGCACGACCGTGTCCTACGGCGAGCTCGCCGCTCTTGCCGGGCACCCCGGAGCCCAGCGCGCAGCAGGGACGTTCTGCGCCCAGAACCGATTGCCGATCTTCATTCCCTGCCACCGGGTCGTCGCTGCGGAGGGGCCCGGCTCGTACGGCGAGCTCGGCGTCGGCTACAAGCTGCGCCTGCTGGCCCTCGAAGGACGCGCGTGAGCGTCTCGCTGCCCGAGCGCCCGACCACCGCGCACGTGATGGCTGCGGCGCGGAGGCCGTGAGCCTCTCCGAGGACGTTCGCGCCGAGCTCGCCGCGATCGATCCGCGGCGCGCGTGCTGCCGGCTTGCCGAGCTCTCGGCCATCGTCCGGGGAGCGGGCGCGGTGCACCTCCGAGGCGGGGGTAGCCTCCGGGTGCACGTCGACCTCGGAAGCGGCGCCGCGGCTCGACGCGCGTTCACCCTGCTGCGTGGCTTCGGCGTCGAGCCGGAGATCCGGACGTACCGGCAGCGCGCGTTCGCCCGCGACGTTCGCTTCGAGCTCCATCTCGCCGACGACCCTCGCGTGCTGCAGGTGCTGAACGAGGCCGGCGTGCTCGACGTGCGTCTGGTGCCCGCCTCGCGGCCGCCCCGGCACGTGTACGCCCGCCCGTGCTGCCGCGCCGCGTACCTGCGGGGAGCCTTGCTCGCGGCCGGTTCCGTGAGCGGGCCGCGCAATGCGCACCTCGAGCTCCGCGCTCACTCTCTGGACGGCGCCCGCTTCCTGGCGTCGCTCGCCGACGAGGACCGGCTCCGCCTCGGCGTTGCAGAGCGCCCGGGCCATGCCGTCGCCTACGCGAAGGGCGGGGAGGCCGTAGCCGAGGTGCTCGGTCTCCTGGGCGCGCACCGGGTCGCGCTCGCCCTGCAGGAGCGCGCAGTCGTCGGAGCGACGCGCGCCAACGCGAACCGGCTCGCAAACGCCGACACGGCCAATCTCGCGCGCTCGTCGCGCGCGGCCCACGCCGAGGTCCGCGCGATCCGTCGCCTCGCCCGCGGCGGGGAGCTCGACCTGCTCCCCGTGGAGCTTCGCGAGGTCGCCGCTCTGCGGCTGCGCCACCCGTCGCTCCCCTTGCGCGAGCTGGCGCTGCGCTGCCGGCCGCCCTCCACCAAGGCGTCGGTCCACCGCCGGCTCAAGCGGCTCGAGCGGCTGGCCGAGCTGTAGAGGCTCGATGTGGAGCTGGCGGGCACTCCCAGGCTCGGGCCCGCGCGCGCGACGGCGACCGGAGGGTAGAGGCTCGCGGCCGAGCCTCTACAATCGGGCGCGCCGGGAACGTCGACCAGGAGGAAGCGGATGACTGCTCGCGTGGGCATCAACGGCTTCGGACGTATCGGGAGGAACTTCTTCCGCGCTGCTCTCACGCGGGGCGCCGACATCGACCTCGTTGCCATCAATGACCTCGGCGACACGGCGACGATGGCCCACCTCCTGCGCTACGACTCGGTCCTCGGCCCCCTGGAGGTGCCGGTTGAGGCGTCCGGGGACTCCATCCGCGTCGGCGACGAGGAGTTCCGGGTGCTCAACGAGCGCGATCCGGCCACGCTGCCCTGGAAGGACCTCGGCGTCGAGGTCGTGCTGGAGTCGACGGGGCTGTTCACGAGACGCGACGACGCGCAGAAGCACCTCGACGCCGGCGCGCGGAAGGTCGTCATCTCGGCCCCCGCGACCGACCCGGACGTGACGCTCGTCCTCGGCGTGAACGACGACGCCTACGATCGCGAGCGTCACCGCATCGTCTCGAACGCCTCCTGCACGACGAACTGCATCGCGCCGGTCGTCAAGGTGCTCCACGAGGCGTTCGGGGTCGAGTCCGGGTTCATGACGACCATTCACGCCTATACGAACGACCAGCAGATCCTCGATCTCCCTCACAGGGATCTGCGCCGTGCCCGGGCCGCCGCCGTCAATCTCATCCCGACGTCGACCGGAGCTGCCCGAGCCATCGGCCTCGTCATTCCCGAGCTCCAGGGAAGGCTCGACGGCATCTCGGTGCGAGCGCCGGTCGCGGACGGCTCGATCGTCGACTTCGTCGCCCACGTCGCCAGGGAGACCTCCGTCGACGAGGTCAACGAGGCCTTCGCGGCAGCAGCCGACTCGGGATCGCTCCGGGGCATCCTCCGCTACACGGACGAGCCGCTCGTCTCCTCGGACATCGTCGGGAGCCCGTACTCGTCCGTCTTCGACTCCAAGCTGACGATGGCGCACGGGAACGAGGTCAAGGTCTTCTCCTGGTACGACAACGAGTGGGGGTACTCGTGCCGTCTCGTGGATCTGGCGCAGCGGTTGCTGTGAGGGGCGAGGCAAGCCTCGCCCCTCCCAAGGACGAGCGACGCATGTGCGACGCTTCCCGTGGCGGCCGCGCATGCGGACCCCGGGCGCCTGAGTCGGGGACGTGAGGATCCCCCGCTCGGTTTGCGAAGCCGACGTTACTGGGAAGCGCGTCCTCGTGCGCGCCGACCTCAACGTGCCGCTCGACGACGGCCGCGTCGCCGAGGACACGCGCATCCGTGCCGCGCTGCCGACGCTCGAGCTGCTGCGAGAGAACGGCGCCGCCGAGATCGCCGTCTGCTCCCACCTCGGGCGCCCGAAAGGGGTGGACCCCGCGTACCGCATGGCGCCGGTCGAGGCGCGGCTGCGCGAGCTTGTCACGGACGACCGCCTCGTCGTTCTCGAGAACACGCGCTTCAACCCGGGCGAGACGGCGAACGATCCCGCGTACGCCCGGGAGCTGGCAGCGGGGCGCGACCTCTACGTGAACGACGCGTTCGGCTCGGCCCACCGCGCGCACGCGTCGACCGAGGGCGTCGCGCACCTTCTCCCCGCGTACGCGGGCCTGCTGCTCGAGCGCGAGCTGCGGGAGCTCGGCCGGCTCCTGGACCGCCCGGAGAGGCCGTTCGTCGCCGTCCTCGGCGGCGCGAAGGTGGAGGACAAGATCGGGGTGCTCCAGCGCTTGGGCGGGCTCGCCGACGCCGTGCTCGTCGGTGGCAAGATGGCTGCGGAGCTCGCCTCGCGCGCTCCGCTGCAGGGTGACGCAGAAGTGGTGCTCCCCTCCGACGTCGTCGCTGCGGCCGCGTTCGAGGCGGGCGCCGAGGCGAAGGTCGTCTCCGCCGGCGCCGTGCCGGCCGGCTGGCTCGGGCTCGACATCGGCCCCGGCACCCGCGCAGGGTACGCAGGTCGCATCGAGACCGC
>CAZCIJ010000322.1:0-3683 GCA_964498265.1 uncultured Gaiellales bacterium
GCTCCTTGGTGCACGCCCTCCCCAGACGCACGCCTATTTCACATCAAGCCTCTAGTTGGAGGGAAGGCTCGGCCTGGGCCGAACCAAGCGAGACATGACGAGAAGTCTGGTCGCCCGCGGGTAGGAACACCCGAGGTCTCGCCTCCCGGAGAGCGTTGTGGTCGAGCTCGGCACCTTCGCCGTCCTCGTCGTCCTCTACAGCTTCGTCTCGGGGCGCCTGGACGGCACGCCGGTCACGGCGCCGATGGTCTTCGTCGCGGCCGGGATCGTCGCGGCCGCGACGGGCGAGCTCGACGTCGGGCTCGAGATCGGCGAGACGGTGTCGGCAGGCGGGGTCGCTGTGCCAACGGTCGACGTCGCGAACGAGTCCTTCGTGACGGTCGCCGAGCTGGCGCTGGCGCTCGTCCTCTTCACCGACGCAGCCCGGATCGATCTTCGGAGATTGCGCGGGAACGCCGCTCTCCCTGCCAGATTGCTCCTGCTCGGGCTCCCGGTCACGATCGCCCTCGGCGGCGGCGTCGCCGCCGGGCTCTTCGAGGAGCAGCTCCTGCTCTGGGAGGCGTTCGTGCTCGCGGCCGTGCTCGCCCCGACCGACGCCGCTCTTGGCCAGGCGGTCGTCAGCAACCGCAAGCTCCCGGTCCGCATCCGTCAGTCGCTGAACGTCGAGAGTGGATTGAACGACGGCCTCGCCGTACCGCTGTTCACGATCTTCCTCACCCTCGCGGTGGCAGAAGAGGAGGTGACCCCGCTCTCCGCCGGCACGGTGATCCTGGAGAAGCTGGGCTACGGCCTGCTGATCGGCGTGGCCGTCGGCCTGATCGGCGGGCTCCTCCTCGACGCGTCATGGAAACGGGGCTGGACGACGGGCGTCTTCCAGCAGCTCGGAATCGCCGGAATGGCGGTGACCGCCTTTTGGGCGGCCGAGGAGATCGGCGGGAGCGGCTTCATCGCCGCCTTCGTCGGCGGCATCGCCACGGCGTACTCGGTGAAGGACGTCGGGATCAAGGTGGTCGACTTCACCGAGGACGTCGGTCAGCTCCTGAACCTCTTCGTCTTCTTCGTCTTCGGCTTGGTGGTCGTCGAGCTCGTCGAGATCGCCACCTGGCGAATGGTGGCGTACGCCGTGCTCATGCTCACCGCGCTCCGCATGCTGCCCGTCGCGGTCTCGCTGATCGGTACCGGGCTCCGCCCGGTGACGGTCGCGTTTCTCGGCTGGTTCGGGCCGCGCGGCCTCGCCTCGATCATCCTCGCGCTCATCGTCGTCGTCGACGAGTCCGAGCTCGCTGGCGGTGGCGTGATCGTGACCACGATGGCGGTCGCCGTGCTGATGAGCGTCTTCGCCCACGGCCTGACGGCAGCGCCCGGCGTCGGCTGGTACGCGAGAAGGGCCGAGACCATGCCCGAGGCCGCGCCCGAGATGGGCGCCGTCCCGGAGCTCCCGACCCGCCTCGAGGCCGTCGCACGCCTCTCGCGCGTTCGCGGCGCGTGACCTCACGATCTGCCGCGACGGTGCGTGGTTACGATCGAGGCGTGGGCTACCAGACCGTGCTCTTCGATCTCGACGGGACGCTCATCGACTCCGGCGGCTTGATCCTGGCATCGTTCCGGCACGCGACGCAGACGGTGCTCGGCAGGACGATCCCGGACGACGTGCTCATGGCCAACGTCGGAGGCCACGGCATCCACGCGCAGATGCGAGAGTTCGACGAGCAGCGCGCAGACGAGCTCGTCGGGGTCTACCGAGAGCACAACACCCGTATCTACCGCCACGTGTCCGTCTTCGAGGGCGTGGAGGGGGTCCTCGACCGGCTAAAGGCAGACGGGCGACGCCTCGGCGTCGTCACCGTGAAGAGCCGTCCGACGGTGGACGTCACGTTCGAGGTGCTCCCGCTTGGCGACTACTTCGACGTCGTGATCACCGGCGACGACGCGATGCGGCACAAGCCCGACCCCGAGCCCTTGCTGCTCGCCGCCGACCGGCTCGGCGCCGCGCCCGGCAGCGCCGTCTACGTCGGCGACTCTCCGTTCGACGTCAGGGCGGCGAAGGCTGCCGGCATGGGCTCCGTCGCCGTCGCCTGGGGCAGGATCCACCCGCGGGAGAGGCTCGAGAGCGAGGGCCCCGACGTGATCGTGGAAGAACCCTCGGAGCTCGCCCGTGTCCTCTGAGGCGGCCGAGCGAATCGACGAGCTGCGGCGTCTCGTCAACCACCACAACTACCGCTACTACGTCCTCGACGACCCCGAGATCTCGGACGCCGAGTTCGACCGCCTGTTCGACGAGCTCGAGTCGCTCGAGGACTCGCACCCCGAGCTCGTGACCCCGGACTCGCCGACGCAGCGCGTCGGCGCCGCTCCTTCCGAGCGCTTCCGCAAGGTCCACCACCTCGCGCCGATGGGGTCGCTCGACAAGGTGACGAGCGAGGAGACGCTGAGGAAGTGGGAGCAGGACATTCACCGGCGACTCGGCACCGATGAGCCGGTCTCGTACGTCACCGAGCCGAAGATCGACGGGATCGCCGTCTCGCTCGTCTACGATCACGGCCGCTTCGTCCGCGGGGCGACGCGAGGCGACGGCTTCCAGGGAGAGGACGTCACGCCGAACCTGCGCACGATCCGCGCGATCCCGCTGACGCTCCGCGTCGACGGGGACGCTCCGGCGCTCGTCGAGGTGAGGGGCGAGGTGTACATGCCGCTCTCCGGGTTTCGGCGCTTCACCGAGGAGCAGCTCGAGCAGGGCAAGAAGCCCTCGCCGAACCCTCGCAACGCGGCCGCGGGCTCGGTGCGCCAGCTCGACCCTGCGATTACGAACGCGCGGCCCCTCTCCATGTGGTTCTACGGGTTCGGTCAGCTCGACGGCGTCGAGTTCGAGACGCAGTGGGAGGCTCTCACCTGGCTTCGGTCGCGCGGCTTTCGCACCAACCCCTTCGCCGAGCGTCACGACTCGATCGACGACGTCGCGCGGGTGTGCGCCGAGTGGGAGAAGCGGCGCATCGACCTCGACTACGAGATCGACGGCATCGTGATCAAGGTCGACTCGCTCGACCAGCAGCGCCGGCTCGGCGCGCTTCACGGTCGACCGCGGTGGTCGCGGGCCTTCAAGTGGCAGCCGATGACCGCGCAGACGAGGCTGGTCAAGATCCACATCCGCGTGGGCCGTACCGGTGCGCTCAACCCGTGGGCGGAGCTCGAGCCGGTCGGAGTGGGGGGCGTCACGGTGTCAACGGCCACCCTGCACAACGAGGACGACATCAATCGCAAGGACATCCGCGAGGGCGACCGCGTGATCGTGCAGCGGGCCGGCGACGTGATCCCGCAGGTCGTAGGGCCGGTGCTTCCGCATCCGACGGGCTCGGAGCCCTTTCGCATGCCTGCGCGCTGCCCGCTCTGCGGGGCGGAGGTGGTTCGGCCCGAGGGCGAGGCGATGCACCGCTGCCCGAATCGGCGTTGCCCGTCTCGGAGCGTCGAGGCTCTCATCAACTGGGTGACGGCGGCCATGGACATCGAGGGCGTCGGCGAGCTCATGGTTCGGCGGCTCTGGAGCGAGGGGATCGTGACCACGATTCCCGAGCTGTACCGGCTGACCAAGGAGCGGCTGGTCGCGCTCGAGGGCTTCGGAGACGTGTCGGCGACGAACGCGCTCGAGTCGATCGAGCGCTCGAAGACCCAGCCGTTCTTCCGCGTGC
>CAZCIJ010000323.1:0-3680 GCA_964498265.1 uncultured Gaiellales bacterium
GGCGTGCCCCTCGACCGGTACCTCGCGCGCCTCCGGTCGGTCGGGCTCTCCTCACTGCCCGGGACGGCAGCCGAGATCATCGACGACGAGGTGCGGCGCGTCCTCTGCCCGGACAAGGTCTCGACGGCGCAGTGGCTCGAGGTCCACGACACGGCCCATCGAGCGGGGCTGCGCTCGACGACGACCGTCATGTACGGCTCCGTCGAGGGGACGCGGAACTGGGCGAGGCACCTGCTGGCGCTGCGCGACCAGCAGAAGCGCTCAGGAGGCTTCACCGAGTTCGTGCCGCTCCCCTTCGTGCACATGGAGGCCCCCATCTACCTCAAAGGGCTGGCGCGGCCGGGACCGACGTTCCGCGAGGCGATCCTCATGCACGCGATCGCCCGGCTCGCCCTGCACCCGCACGTCGCCAACGTCCAGGCCTCCTGGGTCAAGCTCGGCGTGGAGGGCGCGCAGATCGCGCTGCGCGCGGGGGCCAACGACCTCGGCGGCACGCTCATGAACGAGTCGATCTCGCGCGCAGCCGGCGCCGAGCACGGGCAGGAGATGCCTCCCGCCCAGATGGAGGCGGCCATCCGCGAGATCGGCCGCGTTCCGCGCCAGCGCACGACGCTCTACGGCACCGCAGACGAGGAGCGCGTCCGCGCGTCCTTCGCCGCCGCTCCCCTGAGCGAGGCGGTCAACCCGAAGGTCGATACGTCCCGGATGCGCCGTCCACGCGCCCTCGTCCGACCCGGGCTCGCGAACGGCTAGATGCGGCGCGGGCTGTCCACGCTAGGGCTCGCGGCGCTGCTCGTCCTCGGCGCGCTCGCGCTCGTCGCCTGCAGCGGCGACGCGGACACCGGGAGCGAGGAGGGCGCCGGCGGAGCCGAGGCGGCGGAGACGGGCGCGGCCGGCGCCACGGCCGGGGAGGCGGTTCCCGAAGGGGAGACGCTCACGGTCGGCTGGATCTTCGCCGGGCCGGATGCGACCGGGGCCGTGCCGGCGCTCGAGTCGGCGTTCGAGGGCCGGATCGAGAGCGTCGTCGAGACCGAGGCCGGCGATCCGGCTACCGCAGCTCGGTCGGTCGTCGACCAGGGCGCCGGCCTCGTCGTCTCGACGGTCACCGGCGCCTGCGCCGCCGTCCCGGACATTCCCTGCGTCGAGCCCGGCGAGGGCGAGGAGCCCGGGGAGAACGCCGTCACGCTCGACGACGCGTTCTGGACGCGCGCCTACCTCCTCGGCCTGGCGGCGGGGCTCGTCACGGAGACGGACAACGTCGGCTTCGTCGCCGCGGGCGACTCCCCCCAGCAGAAGGCCGCCGTCAACGCCTTCGCTCTCGGCTGCCAGAGCGGGAACACGAACTGCCTCGTACGCGTCACCGTGGCTCCCGAGAACCTGCGCGCCGCCTTCCGCCGGCTGCGGGACGCGGACGTGGACGTCGTGGCGAGCACGGTCGGCGATCCCGCGCTGTGCGAGGTCGTGGGCCGGCGCATCCCCGTGCAGCCGGTGATCGCCCCGGGCGACCCGTGCGGGCGCGCGCTCGTCGTCGCCAGCCCCGCCGAAGCCGCAGGTCCGCTCGTCGAGGCGCTCCTTGCCGGCGAGTGGGAGGGCGGGCGGCGGGTCCCGCTCGCGCTGGGCGAGATCACCGACCGAGTCCCGCAGGACGCCGCGTCCCAGGTCGAGGAGAAGGCCGCCGAGATCGAGCAGGGCGCCAACGTCTTCACCGGGCCGCTCTTCGACAACGAGGCGAACCAGCAGCTGGCCGAGGGCGAGGAGCTGAGCCCCGAGTTCATCGCCTCGCAGTGGGACTGGTACCTCGGCGGCGTGTTCGAGGAGGAGCAGCAGCGCTGACCGATCGGCGCCCGGGGGCTGTCCGGATGCCGCGCGGCCGGCGCTCGCCCCGGGCGAGGAGCGAGGCGTGCCCGACCACGTCTGCCTGACGGTCCCGAGCGAGGGGCGCTCGCTCGCGCTCGTCGAGGCGCTCTGCGCGAGCTTCTGCGAAGAGCTCGAGATCTCCGCGGGCGAGACGAGAGAGATCGTCGCGATCCTCGCCGAGGTCGTGCGCTTCACGCTCGCGAACGCCTACCCGGACGACGTCACGGGCCAGATCGAGGTGACCCTCGACCTCGTCGACCACGCGGTCCAGGTCGGCGTCCACGACTGGGGCCGGCCGCTCGAATCCGGGGACGGCGAGCTCGGCACGCTGCCCCGCGAGCTCTCGGCCCTCAGCCCTCGCACCGACGATCTGCTCCTCATCAACCTGGGCGCAGAGGGGAAGCGGATCAGCTTCCGCAAGCAGGTCTCGCACGCGCTTGACACGGGCCCGGAGGCCCACGACTTCGACGCGCCGCGGCGTTCCGCGAGCCGCGAGGACACGCGGGAGCGAGTCGAGATCCGCGATGCGACCGCACAGGACGCCGAGGCGATCTCGCAGCTCTTGTACTCGAACTACCACCTGAGCTACGGGCACCCGGACTTCTACCGCCCGGGCTGGGTGGCGCAGGAGATCGAGGCCGGACGGCTGCTCTCGAGCGTCGCCCTGCTCGACGGCGAGCTCGTCGGCCACCACGCCGCCATGCTGGAAGAGGGAAGCTCGTCTGCCGAGACCGGCGTGGCCGTCATCCATCCGTCCTTCCGCGGGCTGGGCATCTTCACCACGCTCGCCAACTACACGCTCGAGCGGACGATCGCCTTCGGCCTCGACGCGGTCTGGGGCCGCGAGGTCACCGTGCACCCGTACAGCCAGCGATCCGCTCACGCACGCGGTTACCGCGAGACCGGGATCATGCTCGGCTCCGTGCCGACGCGCATGCAGATGGAAGGCATCGGCGGCGTCGAGCCCGGCAGGCGCACGGCCTCGCTGCTCGGCTTCCGCGTGCTCAGGCCCTCCCCGCGCGCGCTCGCGCTGCCGAGACGCTACGCCGATCTCCTGCGGACGGCGCTCGCCAACGCCGGCCTGGTCGCGGCCGCGGCCCGGAAGGAGCAGGCGGCCGGCGAGCCGGTCACGTGGTCGGAGGAGGAGTCGCGGGGGACCGCGCTCGTCCGCGTGACGAGGTGGGACGAGCACGCGTTCGTGCACACGCTCCGGCACGAGCTCGCCCGCCACGTCGACGTCGTCTACGCCGACCTCGACCTCACGTCGGGGGCCGCGAGCGACGAGGCCGTCGCCCGACTGAACACCGAAGGCTTCTTCTACGCCGGGCTCGCGCTCTTCGGCCCGGAAGGCCACGACCACCTCCGCCTCCAGCTCCTCAACGCCGAGAACGTCGAGCTCGAGCGCATCGTCTGCGACTCCGACTTCGCCCAGGGCCTTCTGCGCGCCGTGCTCGCAGATCGCGCCCGCGTCGAGGCGTGACCCGGCGACGGAGAGCGGATCGGAGAGGGACACCACTCGCATCGCGTCTGCCCGGCGGCCACGAGTCCGCGCCCCGGCTCAGAGCGGCGTGTGCTCTCGGGCCGCCTCCTCGGCGCCGCCCCGCCGCTGCCGGTCACGTTCCGTAAGCCAGCGCCGCGAGCACGGGATCGCCGAACTCGGCGCTGATGGCGCGTCCGCCGAGGTCGACCGTCGGCGCCTCTGCAAGCGCCCGGTCGATCGCGGCGTCCAGCCGCTCCGCGTCCGCGGGGCGGTCGAGCCCGTACGCGAGCATGAGCGCCGTCGAGCGCAGCATCCCCGCGGGGTTCGCGATGCCCTTGCCGGC
>CAZCIJ010000324.1:0-2311 GCA_964498265.1 uncultured Gaiellales bacterium
CAGAGCTGCCCGCCGCGGTCTCCCAGGCAGGAGGACTCGGAATGGTGGCCGCGATCAACCTTCCGGCGGCTGCGCTCTCCGCGGTGCTCGACGAGGTCGAGCGCCGCACTCGCAAGCCGTACGGCGTCAGCTTCCTCATCCCGTTCCTCGAAGATCGCTCGCTCGTCGAGATGGCAGCCGCGCGCGCCAAGCTCGTTGACTTCTTCTACGGCGACCCCGATCCCTCACTCATCGAGCCCGTCCACGCGGCCGGCGCGCTCGCCAGCTGGCAAGTCGGCTCACTCGAGGAGGCACGGAAAGCGGCCGACGCAGGCTGCGACCTCGTCGTCGCCCAGGGCATCGAAGCCGGTGGACACGTACGCGGCCAACTCGCGCTGCTGCCCTTGCTCTCAGAGGTCGTCGACGCTCTCTAGCCGCCGGTCATCGCCGCGGGCGGCATCGCGACGCCGCGCGCCGTCGCGGCTGTCCTCGCCGCCGGCGCCGACGGCGCCCGTGTCGGAACCCGCCTCATCGCCACACACGAAGCAGCCGTCCAGGGCGCACACCCGTCGTGGATCGACGCGCTCGTCGCCGCTCGCGGCGAAGACACGGTCCTCACGGAGCGGTTCTCGATCATGTGGCCGAACGCGCCTCACAGCGTCCTGCGCTCGGCGATCGAAGCAGCCGAGGCGCTCAGCGACGAGGTGATCGGAGAAACGCACGTCGGCGGCGCCACCCTGCCCGTTCCACGCTTCTCGGTGATCGCCCCCAACCCCGCCACCACGGGCGCGCTCGAGGCGATGTGCCTCTACGCAGGCCAGTCAGTCGGTGCCACGCAAGAGATCAGGCACGCTGCCCACATCCTGCAGGAGCTCAGCCAAGGCGCCGAGCAGCGGCTGGCACAGATCCCCCGGGCGTAGAGCCGGGCGCGTGCCGCACGGCGTCCGACGAGACTGCCGCCGAGCGCGGCTCGGCGCCGGCTGCCGCCAGATCGAAGGCCGTCGCTGCGCCTCGCCGGCCTCAGGAGTCGGGACGAGGACGCGATCGCTCCCGATGACGGCTCCCGACCCACGAATCGACCCGCGAGCGCTAGGGTCACGCCCGATGACCGAGCGGCTCTGGGCGCCCTGGCGTCTCGCGTACATCCAGTCCGCGGACGAGCAGACCGGCTGCATCTTCTGCCGGGCGGCCGGGATCGGCGACGAGGAGGGCCTGGTCGTTCACCGCGGCCGGCGCGCCTTCGTGCTCCTGAACCGCTACCCCTACGCTTCGGGTCACCTCATGGTCGCGCCCTACCGGCACGTCGGCGAGCTCGGCGAGCTCGACGGCGGGGAGGCGCTCGAGATCCACGAGCTCGCGTCCGCGGCCGTCGGGGCCCTCGCCGAGTCGATGCGCCCGCAGGGGTTCAACCTCGGCTGGAACCTCGGGCGCATCGCCGGAGCCGGGATCGTCGACCACGTGCACGAGCACGTCGTGCCCCGGTGGGCCGGCGACACGAACTTCATGCCCGTCCTCGCCGACGTCAAGGTGATGCCCGAGCACCTCAGCGAGACCCGCCGCCGGCTCGCCGCCGCCTGGCCCCGCTGAGACCCTCAGGCGGCCAGCGCGTCGGCGAGCTCGGCCAGCGAGCCGACGACGAGATCGGGCGCCGCCGCAAACGGGTAGTCCGGCGAGGGCCGGCGCTCGATCTTGGCGACCCCGAGGCCGGCAGCCTTGGCGCCGGCGCAATCGAAGGGATTCCCCGAGACGAGCCATACCGACTCGATCGGGACGTCCAGGCGCTCGGCCCCGTGCCGGTACACGCGAGGCGACGGCTTGTAGACGCCGACCTCGTCGGCGCTCACGACGGTGCGGAACCGCTCGAGGATCCCGGCGTTGCGAAGCACGGCTTCGAGCATGCGCGGGCTCCCGTTCGAGAGCACGGCGAGCTCGATGCCGGCCACGGCCAGGCGCTCCAGCGCCGGGCCGGCGTCCTCGTAGGCCGGCAGCAGCGCAAGCCCGTCGAGGAGGCTCCGGCGCTCCTCGGGGGAGAGCGCGATCTCCTGCTCGGCGAGCGCCAGGTCGAGAGCGTGCTCGCTCACGGCGTCGAAGTCCTCGTAGCGCTCCATGAGCGAGAGCAGCCACGTGATCTCGAGCTGGTGGCGCCGCCAGGCTGCTCCGAGGCTCGGAGCCACGCGGATCGCCATCCTGGTCGTGTCGACCAGCGTCCCGTAGACGTCGAACGCGAGCGTCCGCGGCGTTCTCGCACCCACGTGCCCAGGATACTTCCAGAGCCGCTCCTCAGCGCCCGGTGTCGAGCGGGTGCCGCCAGCGCAGCCCCGGGAAGCGCGCG
>CAZCIJ010000324.1:2411-3679 GCA_964498265.1 uncultured Gaiellales bacterium
GGCGAAGATGCGCCAGTGCCGCCGTCCGGGCGCAACGGTGACGCAGGTCGGCTGGGCGCGGCCATGAGGTCGAGGAGCGAGGCCGCGTCGTCGAGGTCGACGCCGGCCCGCACTCCCCTCTCGCGGAAGCTGGGCAGCGGAGGCACGCGGGTGAGCCCTTCCTCGCGCGAGCGCGCGAGCGACTCGCGGAGGGCGTCCTCGATCACGGCCGTCAGCGTGCGCCCGGTCCGCGCGGCTTGGAGCTTCGCCTGCGCGAGCAGCTCGTCGTCCAGGCGGATCCTGGTCCGGGTCACGCATCAAATCAAGATGCCATCGCTAGGATCGAGCCATGCTCGATCCCAAGGTCTTCAAGGCCTACGACGTGCGCGGCCTGTACCCGTCCGAGCTCGACGAGGATGGTGCGTACGCGATCGGGCGCGCCTACGTCGAGGAGTTCGAGCCGCGCCGGATCGCCGTCGGCCGCGACATGCGCCTGTCCTCGCCGCAGATGGCGGACGCGGTGGTCCGCGGTGCGGCCGACGGGGGGGCCGACGTGGTCGACGTCGGCATGATCGGGACGGAGATGCTGTACTTCGCCGTCGGCTCGCTGGGGCTCGAGGGAGGCGTCGCGGTGACCGCGTCGCACAACCCGAAGGAGTACACCGGCATGAAGATCGTGCGGCGCGGCGCGCTTCCCGTCGGCAGCGACTCGGGCCTCCTCGACGTCCGAAGCCGCGCGGAGCAAGGCTTCGGACGCGCAGCGAGGTCGGGATCGGTTCAGGCGGAGGACGTCTATCCGGGCTGGACCGACAAGGTGCTGTCGTTCATCGAGCCCGAGGCGGTACGGCCGCTGCGGATCGTGGTCGACGCGGCAAACGGGATGGCAGGCGCGATGCTGCCGCCGCTGCTCGACCGGCTTCCGGTCGAGGCCGTCCGCCACTTCTTCGATCCGGACGGCAGCTTCCCGAGCCACGAGCCCAACCCGCTGCTGCCGGAGAACCGCGGCTTCGTCGTCGCCCGGGTGCTCGACGAGGGCGCCGACCTCGGCATCGCCTTCGACGGCGACGCCGACCGCTGCTTCTTCGTCGACGACACGGGCGAGTTCGTCCCCGGGGACTTCGTGACCGCCCTCCTCGCCGAGGCGATCCTCGGGAAGCAGCCCGGCGCCCGGATCATCTACGACGTGCGCGCGAGCTGGGCGGTGCCCGAGACCATCGAGGCGGCCGGAGGGGTCGCGCTCGTGAACCGCGTCGGCCACGCCTTCATCAAGCACCGCATGCGCAAGGAGG
>CAZCIJ010000325.1:0-3668 GCA_964498265.1 uncultured Gaiellales bacterium
AGTTCACCGGCAAGACGCTGCGGGCCGGCTCGACGATCGAGATCGCCGACCCGAACTCAGGCGGCTCCGGCGACCCGCTCGAGCGCGACCCCGAGCTCGTCCGCTCCGACGTGCTCGACGGCTTCACCACCGTCGAGCGGGCGGGGCGCGACTACGGCGTCGTTCTCGGCCCGGAGACGCTGGCAGTCGACGGTCCGGCAACCGAGCGGCTGCGGGCGGAGCGCCTGGCCGGGGCAGCGCGCGCGTGAAACGCTCCTCGCCGAGCGCTGGGACGTAGCCGACGTATCGACGGGCCTCAACCGTGCGCTCGATGCGCTCGGTCGGCACGCGTATCGATTCCCGCGAGCGCTCGTAGCGCTCCCGCGAGCCCACACGCGTACGCGCGCAGCCCGGCCACCTGGTCGCGGAGCCAGTACCGCTCGGGAATGCTCTCCGCCTCCGGCCCCCTCAGATCCGACCTCGCGAAGGCCGGCCGCTCTCGGCCCGGGCGAAGACGTCCTCAACGGGCCGCGACGCGAGGAACTGCTCGCGCAGCGGCTCGCCGAGCTGCTCCCCGATTCGGGCGAGCACGGCGGCCGCCTCCCGGAAGGACCCTCTCGCGCGCTCGCTCTCTCCAGCCGAAGCCAGGGACTCGCCGAGCGCGACGTGCGTGCGCCAGAGCTCCCCGGGATTGGCGATCCCGGCCGCCTGCCGGAGATCGTCCCGGAGCAGGCGCCGGGCGGGCTCGTGCTCTCCGTGCCGGTCGAGCACGCGCGCGCGCAGGCGGAGCGCACGCGCCTGGAGCTTCCTGAACGGGAACCCGTCCGTGAAACCGTGCTCGTCGAGCCGATCGAGCATCGACCCCGTGACGGCGAGCTCGCCGGTCTCGAGCGCGGCCTCGCCGTACCCGAGGAGGCAGCGAGCCTGCCAGCGCGTGCGCGCCAGGACGTAGCGGTCGTCGTCGACGTGGGAGAGCGCGGTGTCGAAGTACGCCTTCGCCTGCTCGGCCTCCCCGAGCGCGAGGTGGAGATCGCCGAGGTTGAGCCTGGCGAAGACGTCGATCTCGGAGAGCGTCGACGTGTCGCTGCCGCGAGCCTCCCCGGTCGAGAGCAGCGAGAGCTCGTTGTAGCGCATGGCCTCGGGGTAGTTGCAGAGCTCCTGGTAGAGCCAGCCGAGCGTGTTGTCGATCTTGAGAACGCCATAGAGGGAGTCGGCGCGCACGCCGCGCTCGCGCCCCTCGACCAGCAGGTCGATCGCCTCCCGGTGACGACCGAGCTCCCCGAGAGCGAGGCAGTAATGGAGGAGGGACTGCAGATAGACGCCGACGCTCGCCCGCTCGCGATCGTGCTCGACCGCGAGCCGGAGGTGACTCTCGGCCTCCCGGCTGTCGCCCCGCCAGCGGCTGAAGACCCCGAGCACGAAGGCGGCGCGGCTGACGTGGGGCGAGTCGGGCACGCGGTCGAGGAGCATCCTGAGCTCGTCCTCCCTCGTCAGGGATTCGGACAGCCGCTCGCACATGAAGCTCGTCAGCGCCTGCATCGCGCTGACGCCCAGTCGCGCGTGGAGATCGTCGCCGACGAGCGTCTCGAGCTCGGACGCGATCCGCAGCGAGTCGTCGAAGCGGTGAGACCAGAACGCCGCGTTCGCGCGCGCGAAGAGCGCCCGCGAGCGGCGATCGCCGAGATCGTGCTCCGCTGCGACGGCATCCGCCTCCGAGATCGCGTCGTAGGCCGCGGGCCAGCGGCCAGTGTCGCCGAGCGCGGCGCCGCGGAAGAAGGCGAGATCGAAGCGATCCTCCGGCGTGATCGGAGGCGCGTGCTCCGAGATGATCGCCTCGGCCCGCGCGAAGTGGTCGAGCGCCGAGGAGAGCACATGGTGGTCGAACGCCTTGACCCCAGCGCGAACGTGATACGCGGCGGCCTTCTCCCAGATTTCGCCGAGGTCGAAGTGGAAGGCGAGCGTGTCCGCCAGCTGCGCGAGCCGCTCCGGGTCGATCGCCTCGAGGGCGGCTCCGACCCGTGCGTGCAGCTCCCGGCGCCGCCCGAGCAGGAGGGTCTCGTAGGCGACGATCTGGGTCAGAGCGTGCTTGAACGCGTACTCGGGCTCCGGGACGACCGCGATCTGGGAGACGAGTCCCTGGGAGACGAGCCGTTCGAGCGCGCGATTGAGTCGCTCAGGCGCCTCGACGATGCGCTCGAGGACGTCGCGGCGAAACGTCTGCCCGACGACGGACGCGCGCCGGACCACCTCAAGCGATTCGGGATCGAGGCGATCGAGGCGGCTTAGGATGACCGCCTGGACGGTCTCGGGCAGGGACGCGCGGTCGACCGGCCGGGTGAGGACCGCCCGACCCTCCGAGAGGACGACGGTCCCGTCCTCGACGAGCGCGTCGCAGAGCTCCTCGACGAACAGCGGGTTCCCGTCCGTGCGGGCATGGACGGCGTCCGCGAGCCCGGGCGGCAGCGAGCTCGCTCCCAGCCGGGCGGCGACGAGAGCGGCCGTGGCGTCGTCCAGCAGCGCGCGGAGGGCGAGCGGCGTCTGATTCGGCAGCTCGCCGAGCTCGATCCGACGCTCGGGCCGGTGCGTCACCACGAGGAGGATCGGGAAGGCCTCGATGGCTCCGGCCAGGTAGCCAAGCGCGGAGTCCGAGGCCTCGTCGGCCCAGTGCCAGTCCTCGAGGACGACGACGAGCGGCCTGCGGCGGCTCGAGACGGTGAGGAGGGCGGCCAGCGACTCCTCGTAGGCGCGCCGCTTCTCTTCGCCCATGAAGCGCGGCGGAAGCGGGTAGCGCTCGCTTGCGAGCGACAGGAGGTGCAGGTAGTAGGGCACGTACCGCTCGAGCGCCCGATCGATGCGCACGACGCTCGCCGCGACCGCCTCGGGGCGCTCGTCCGTCGTCGTCGCTGGCGCGCCATCGAGCGCGGCCGCCAGCACGTCGACGAAGGGGAAGTAGGACGTGTCGGCTCCGAACGCGCCGAAGGACGTGCAGCTACCCCGCAGGATCTGCCAGGCCTCGCGATCGAGCCACGCGGAGAACTCGAGCACGAGCCGGCTCTTTCCCGCGCCCGGCGGGCCGCCGATCGTCACGAGCTGGCCCCGCCCCGAGGCGGCCTCCGCCAGCGCCGATCGGAGCGCCTCGAGCTCACGCGACCGGCCGACGTACGGCGAGAGGCCTCGTCGCGCCGCCGCCTCGAAGCGGCTCGTGACCCCCGTGGCCCGGAGCACCCGGCGCGATCCCCGGGCCGCCGACTTGTCCCCGTCCGCGACCGGCTCGGTCTCGAAGTAGTCCCTGAGCAGGCGGTCCGCGCGAGGCCCGACGAGGACGTCTCCCGGCCCGGCGCGCCTCGCGAGCTCGGCTGCGACGCCGGGCGTCTCCCCGAGCGCCTGGGGAGCCCCCTGCGCGTCCATCGCGTCGACCACGACGAGCCCCGTCTCGACCCCGGCGCGGACCGACGCCCGGCGGGGCTCGGCGGCGGCGACGTCGAGCGCGGCGCAGACCGCGCGGCGGGCGTCGTCCTCGTGCGCCGACGGATAGCCGAAGAAGGCGACGACCCTCGACTCCTCGAAGCGCGCGACTGAGCCACCGTACGCTTCGACCCGCTGGGCGCACGTCCGCTGGTGCTCCGCGACGACGGAGTGCAGCTCCTCGGGATCGAGCTTCGCCGCGAGCCCGGCCGAGTCCGCGAGGT
>CAZCIJ010000326.1:0-3646 GCA_964498265.1 uncultured Gaiellales bacterium
GAGGGCGCCCTCGACGCGGGTCTGACCCGCTGGATGTGGCTCGTGAAGTGGATCCTCGCCATCCCGCACTGGATCGTGCTGACCTTCCTATGGATCGCGTTCGCGGTGCTGACGGTGATCGCCTTCTTCGCGATCCTCTTCACCGCGCGCTACCCGCGAGGGATCTTCGACTTCAACCTCGGCGTCCTGCGCTGGAGCTGGCGCGTCGCCTTCTACAGCTACAGCGCGCTCGCGACGGACCGCTACCCGCCCTTCAGCCTCGGGCACGAGCCTGACTACCCGGCGACGCTCGACGTGCCGTATCCGGAGCGTCTCTCGCGCGGGCTGGTGCTGGTCAAGTGGTGGCTCCTCGCCATCCCCCACTACATCGTCGTCGCCGTCTTCGAGGGCGGCTGGGGATGGACGAACGCCGGCTGGGGCTGGGGAGCGGCACGCTGGTCCGACAACGACTGGGTGTTCTCGTTCCCGGGCTTGATCGGGTTGCTCGCCATCTTCGCCGCGATCGCGCTGCTCTTCACGGGTCGCTACCCGCGCGACATCTTCGAGTTCGTGCTCGGCATGAACCGCTGGGTCTACAGGGTCGCCGCGTACGTGCTGCTCATGCGCGACGAGTACCCGCCGTTCCGGCTGGGGCGGTAGCGAGGAGGCGCTCCTCGACGGAGCGGGCGAAGGTCCGAGCCTGATCAGGGTCGAGACCCCCGGGCACAGCGCCCGAGCGAGCCACGAGCGCGCGGAGGACCACCGTGGGGGCGCCGAGGCGCTCGAGCGCCCATCGTCCAGCTTCGGGCTTCGACGACCAGGCGCCCTCCTCGGCGAAGCGCAGGGCGCGGCAGGCGTTGAGCACGCCATCGGGTGAACCGGCTCGCTCGGCCCCGTACCAGCGCAAGGAGTCGACGAGAACCGGCAGAAGCACGCTTCTGGGGATGGGCGCGAACACCTCGGACGCCGGAGGGCCGAGGACGGCCACCCCGTGCCGGGACAGCACCGACCGGTCGATCGCGAACCAGTGGGGATCGGGGACGTCGGCTTCGAGGTCGACACGGAGCTCCAAGGCCCGGCCGGTGTTCAGGTTCAGGTCGAAGCCCGCCTCGATCGAAGGCTCGCGCGTGGTGGTCTCCGGGTACAAGACGAGCTCGAGACCGCGCGCCGGGCAAGGAAGAGCCTCGTGGCGAAGCAGCGCGACGATCTCGCGCTTCGCGGCCTCAGGGAGACGACCCCGGGCTACGGCCGCCATGTCGACGTCGCTCCGGCCCGCGAGGTAGCCGCCGAGCGCGAGAGAGCCCCCGACGTAGACTCCGACGAGCCGGTCGGCGAGCGCGGTCCGGAGGCGTGCTGCGACCGCGTCCACGTAGGCCCGAAGCGGACCAGCGGGAATCGGACCGCACCGGCGGGACACGACGTCATCGGCTCGCCGCCGGAGCGGCGAGCGGCCCGCGGACGCGTAGCATCTGGACGTGCCGCCGCTCCGCCGCGTCTGCGTCTTCTGCGGCTCCTCCGGGGGATCGCGCCGCGAGTACGCAGAGGCGTCGCGCCAGCTCGGGCGCACGCTGGCACGGCGCGAGATCGGTCTCGTCTATGGTGGGGCGAGCGTCGGTCTCATGGGTGAGCTTGCCGACACCGTCCTCCTCGAGGGCGGCGACGCCGTCGGGGTCATCCCGCGCGCCCTCATCGGCCGGGAGATCGCGCACGACGCTCTCACGGACCTCCGCGTGGTCGAGACGATGCACGAGCGCAAGGCGCTCATGACCGAGCTGTCCGACGCCTTCGTCGCGCTGCCCGGAGGGATGGGCACGCTCGACGAGCTCGCCGAGGCGTTCACCTGGAGCCAGCTCGGGCTCCACACGAAGCCGTGCGGGCTGCTCGACGTCGGCGGCTACTTCGAGCACCTGCTCGCCTTCCTCGACCGCGCGACGACCGACGGGTTCCTCCGCCGCGAGCACCGGGAGTCGATCCTCGTCGGCACGGAGGCCGACTCGCTGCTCGATCGTCTCGCGGTCGCGGAGACGCCGCTGCTCGACAAGTGGGTCCCGGCGCCGCCACCCTGAACCGTCCCGCGCGGGCTCGGCCTGCCTGCGAGCTGAAGGGGAGACGCCAGCGGGAGCGCTACCGCGCCCGCCGCCTGCGGCGCATGCGGCGGCGCTGAGCGACGACCCGGCGGAGCTTCCTCCAGAGCATGCCCACCGCGCCGCGCTTAGCCCCCGGCCTCGGGGCCGCGCTCGATGAGCTCGATGCGGTACTCGTCGGGGTCTCTGACGAAGCACAGCCGCGAGCCGCCCTCCCGGATCGTGTAGGGAGGGCGCTCAGGCTCGATGCCGTGCTCCTGCAGGCGTGCGAGCGTCTCGTCGAGGTCGTCCACCGCGAGCGCGATGTGCCCGTAGGCCGACCCCATCTCGTACGACCGGCCGTCGTGGTTGAACGTCAGCTCGAGCTCCTCCGCCTGGCCGGGGACGCCGAAGAAGTAGTTCGTGGCCTCGAGCTCGCCGTCTCGGACGATGGGCAGCTCGCGCCGGAACTCGAGCCCCAGAGCCTCGTAGAAGGCGCGGCTCTTTTCCGGATCGGTGATCCGATACATCGTGTGCAGGTAGCGAGTCATGGTGCCCATCCTACTGCTCGTTCTGGGCACCCGGGACAGCGGCTGACGTGATTGTGGCCAGCTGCGGCGGACGCAGACGCTGCCGGCCTTGACATGCAGCCGGGAGGGTGCATATAGTTTAGGCAGCCATCCGGCTGCGTGTTAGAGAATGGTAGGGGACTTGGACGAGGTCTTCAAGGCGTTGGCAGATCCGAGCCGCCGTCATCTGCTCGACAGCTTGAACGCCCGGAACGGTCAGAGCCTGCGGGAGCTGTGTGTCGGGCTCGACATGGCGCGGCAGTCGGTGACCAAGCATCTGGCGGTGCTCGAGGCGGCCAATCTGGTGACCACGGTTCGCCGTGGCCGCAAGAGGCTCCACTACCTCAACGCTGCGCCTATCAACGACATCGCTGACCGATGGATCAACGACTACGACCGGGAGCGAGTCCAAGCCCTGGCCGAACTCAAGCGAGCACTGGAGGACAACCCGATGCAGAAGCCCTCTTTCGCCTATACGACGTACATCAACACCAGCCCGGAGCGGCTCTGGCAAGCGTTGACCGACCCGGCCTTCACCCGTCGCTACTGGGGGACGGCTCTCGAGTCGGAGTGGAACGTCGGGTCGACCGTGACTTTGGACGAGCGCGGTGTGACGATCGCCGATCCAGGTCAGGTCGTTCTCGAATCGGATCCCTATCACCGGCTGTCATATACATGGCACAGCTTCACGCCAGAGTGGGCCGAGATTCACGGGTTCAGTGACGAGTTGCTCAGGAAACTGGCCGGCGAGCCCCGATCGAAGGTGACGTTCGACATCGAAGCGGTCGGCCAGATGGTCAAGCTCACCGTCGTGCACGACGGCTTCGAGCCCGGCAGCAACGCGCTGGAGCTGGTCAGCGAAGGCTGGCCGCGCCTTCTCGCAGATCTCAAGACACTCCTCGAAACCGGCGATACCCTCCCCGCCGAACCGGCCGCGGCCCGATAGGTCGCGAACGATCAGCTTCGGTTGTACCGTGAGGCGCGCGTCCTCGAGGAAGCGCCGCTCGGCGCCCGAGTGGACGATCGGCTAGTGCC
>CAZCIJ010000327.1:0-3643 GCA_964498265.1 uncultured Gaiellales bacterium
AGTGGCTCGACGACACGGAGGAGCGCCTGGCGGGCCGCCGCGAGCAGCTCGAGCGGGAGATCGCCGCGCTCTACGAGGCTCCTCTGGTCAGCGTCGTCGTCCCCGTGTTCAGGCCCCGTCCAGACGACCTCGAGGCCTGCATCGCCTCGGTCGAGGCTCAGACGTACGCGCGCTGGCAGCTGTGCCTGTGCGACGACGGCTCCGGCAGCCCGGAGCTGACGGCGCTCCTGACGCGCCGGGCCGAGCGGGACGCTCGCATCGAGTTCGTCACACGGGCGGAGAACGGCGGGATCTCGGCCGCCACCAACGACGCCCTCCGCATCGCCGAGGGAGACATCGTCGCCTTCCTTGATCAGGACGACACGATCGAGCCGGACGCGCTCGCCGAGGTCGTCTGGGCGTTCACGAGCGACGCCGAGGTCGATCTCGCCTACACCGACGAGGACAAGATCAGCCTCGCCGGGGAGCTCTTCGAGCCGTTCTTCAAGCCGGCCTGGTCGCCCGATCTGCTCGAGACGTGCGCGTACATGTGCCACTTCCTCGCCGTTCGCCGGGAGCTGCTCGAGGAGGTCGGAGGCTTCAGGAGCGAGTGCGACGGGAGCCAGGACTACGACCTGTTGCTCCGCGCCAGCGAGCGCGCCCGGAAGATCGCGCACATCGCGCGCGTGCTCTACCACTGGCGCATCAGCGAGGGATCGACCGCCGGGGGCCCGAGCGCCAAGCCCTGGGCATTCGCCGCCGCGCACCGCGCTCTCGAAGACGCCCTCCAGAGGCGGGGCGAGAACGCGACGGTGGAGGATACGGCGTTCCCGGGCTGCTACCGGATCCGTCGCCCTGTCGAGCACGGCCCGCTCGTCTCGATCGTGATCCCCTTCCGCGACCGACCGGATCTCGTGTCTCGATGCCTTCGCTCGGTCGTGGAGCGCGGAGGGTACGAGCGCTGGGAGGTCCTGCTCGTCGACAACGACAGCTGGGAGCCCGAGACACGGGCCTACCTGCGGGGACTCGCCGGCGACGACCGCATCCGGGTGATCCCCTTCCCGGGCCCGTTCAACTACTCGCAGGCGAACAACCTGGCGGTGGAGCGCGCCTCCGGCGACGTCGCGCTCTTCCTCAACAACGACGTCGAGGGCGTGTCGGACGGCTGGCTGCTGGGGATGCTCGAGCACGCGCAGCGCCCCCAGGTGGGCGCGGTCGGCGCCCGGCTTACGTTCCCCGACGGGAGCCTGCAACACGCCGGCGTCGTTCTCGGCACCGACGGCTGCGCGGGGCACGCGCTTCGAGGCCTCCCCGCCGAGCACCTCGGCTACTTCGTGCTCGACCGGCTCGTGCGCAACTGCCTGGCGGTCTCCGCCGCCTGCATGATGGTCAGGCGGCGGGACTTCCTCGAGGCCCGTGGCTTCGACGAGACGCTCTCGATCGCCTACAACGACGTCGACCTCTGCCTCAAGCTCCACGCCCGCGGGCTCTCGATCGTCTACGCGGGCTTCGCCGAGCTTCTCCATCTCGAGTCGCCGAGCCGCGGGTACGCGACCGACGAGGCCGAGGTGGCGATCATGAGACGGCGGTGGGCCCAGCTGTTCGAGGCGGGCGACCCGTACTTCAACCCGAACCTCAGCCTGGAGGGAGCTGGCTATACGTTCCCGAGCCGGAAGGAGATTGACGCATGGACGGATCGGTTCCCGTGGGTCCGCGTGAGCTCGCTGAGCGAGCCAAGGAGGTTAGCCAGGAGCTCGAGCGACATCCTGCCCTCGAGCCCTGGTCGCTAGACGACCGTCTGCTCGACGAGCCCGAGCTCAAGTACATGAACGACCACGCGACGCTGGCCGTCCCGCGCGAGCGGCTGCGCGACGTCGGCGTCGGCGCCTACGTGCGCCGGCGCCTCAAGGCGATCGTCCAGCGGCTCGTGTTCCCGGTCTTCCGCGACTTCCTGAGCCAGCTCGTCACGCTGCAGAACAAGGTGGCGACGCGATGCGACGTCCTCGGCGAGGGGATCGAGAGCACGACCACGGTGACGCGCGACGACCTCCTGCGGCTCGAGGAGCGGGACGAGCTCTTCTACGACGCGCTCGAGGAGCGCATCCGCCGGCTGGAGGAGCGGCTGCCCGGGTGAGGGATGCCACGCGGTTTGCCGTGGTCGCCGCCGGCTGGCGCGACGAATGGTCCGACGAGCAGGCGTACGTGCGGCACCTGGCCGGCGCGCTCGCGGAGATCGACGACGTCGACGTGCTCCTCGCTGAGGGGCAGTCGGCGGGAGAGTCGCGCGAAGGCGCGGTCCGCGTCGTCTCGTTTCCGGGTTCGGACACCGCCCCAGGCGTCCCGGACGCCCTGCTCGAGGGCGTGAGCGCCAGCGACCTCGAGCCGGATCGAGCCCCGGCCCTCGTCGTCGAGCAGGCTGCGCGCGCCGACGGCGGCGACTCGGCTGCTCTGCTCGACCACCTTCGGACGGCGCGCTACGAGACGGTCGTCTTCGCCGGGTTCCGCTACGCCTCGACGCTCCTCGGGGCGCGGGTCGTGCCGGACGGCGTGCGCATCGTGCTCGTTCCTCTGCTCGAGCCCCGGGACCGGCGGCTTCCTCCGGCGCACCTGGCCACGTTCGCCCGGGCGTCTGTTCTCGTCACGCGCTCGGAGGCCGAGCGGAGCGCGCTGGCGCGCTTGTCCGGCGTCGAGGATGATCGCGCGCAGGTGCTGCGTCCGCTCGTCCGCGTCAACCCGATCGCCCGCACGACGCCTGCGACGGAGGACAGCGCCTCGCCGGTGCTCCTGTTCCGTGCGGACGCCCTCGACGCGCGGAACTCGCGCAGCATCCGGCGGCTCTGCGAGCTCTTGGAACGGAGGCACCCGGACGCGCGCCTCGTCGCCATCGGCCGGCGCTGCGGCTACGTCTCCTGGGAGCGGGGCACCGAGCTCGTGTTCCTTGAGGCGTCGTCGCGCACGGACTTCTGGCGCTGGATGCATCGCGCCACGGCGCTCGTCGACGTCGAGGCGCGCAGCTTCGGGGGGCGCGACGTGCTCGAGGCGATGGCGATCGGAGCGCCTGTCCTGGTGCGTCCGCACGGCGGCGCGAGCTTCGACTACGTCGAGGCGAGCGGCGGCGGTCTCCCCTATCGCGGCATGTTCGGGCTGCTCGCCGCGGTCGAGGTGCTGCGCGATCCCGCCGCGCGCGAGGCGCTCGGCGCGCGCGGGCGCGCCTTCGTGGAGCAGATGGTCGCGGGCTCCGAGGCCTGGTCGGCAGAGGCCGCCCGTATGCTGCTCGGACAGTCATCGCGAATGACGCCGGTCAAACCCTCGTGACGAGCACGACCGCCGAGCGAGCGAGCAGGTAGACGATGTCCTCGAGATTCGAGAAGGCGGCGCGCGACATCGTTCCCGGCCAGTCCAGAGGCCTCGAGATCGGGCCCCTTCACGCCCCGCTGCTGCGCAAGGAGCAGTTCCAGGTCTGGTACGTGGACCACGCGACGACGGAGGAGCTGCGAGCCAAGTACGGACCCGACCCGAACGTGGACACCGCCGACATCGTCGAGGTCGACTTCGTCTGGGACGGGAGCACGTCGCTGTTCGAGGTCACCCGGAGGCTCGCGCCGTTCGACTTCGTCGTCGCCTCGCACGTGCTCGAGCACATTCCGAACCCGATCCGCTGGCT
>CAZCIJ010000328.1:0-3638 GCA_964498265.1 uncultured Gaiellales bacterium
AGGTCGCGACGCTCGAGGACGTCGTGGACAGCGCGGACATCTTCATCACCGCCACCGGCAACCGGGACGTCGTCACGGCGGATCACATGGCGCGGATGAAGCACCAAGCGATCGTCGGCAACATCGGCCACTTCGACAACGAGATCGACATGGCCGGGCTCGCACGCATCCCGGGCATCCGCCGAGAGAACATCAAGCCCCAGGTCGACGAGTGGGTCTTCCCGGACGGCCACAGCGTCATCGTCCTCTCCGAGGGGCGGCTGCTCAACCTCGGCAACGCGACGGGCCATCCGAGCTTCGTGATGTCGAACTCGTTCACGAACCAGACGATCGCGCAGATCGAGCTCTTCACGAACAACGACCTGTACGAGCGGCGGGTCTACGTGCTGCCGAAGCACCTCGACGAGAAGGTCGCCCGCCTCCACCTCGGCGCGCTCGACGCGAAGCTCACGACGATGACGCCGGAGCAGTCCGCGTACCTCGGCATCCCCGTCGAAGGGCCCTTCAAGCCGGACCACTACCGCTACTAGACGGGGCCGCTTCGCGGCCCTACGGCATGGCCGTCCCAGTTACCAGCGCCGCAAGCGGCCGATTCGGCCGCTTGCGGCGGTGCTAGCGAGACGTTTGGTCGGACTTTCCGATCAAACGACCAGGCCTCCGTCTGCGATGGAGGCCTTGCGCGCCTACCTGCTCGAGATCTCACGCCGGCTCGGCTGAGCGACTCGCTCGCGCTACCATCGGCGTACGGGCCTCCGTCTCTCGGCGGGCGCTGTGAGCAGGCGAACGTACTACGTCGAGTGTGCGCGGATCGGCGAGACCGGCCGTGGCGGCGGCGGCGCCGTGCGTTGGCGCGCCCTGGCCAGCGTGGGCGACCGCCGCCTCGCGGAGGAGATGTCGCGCCTGATCGCGGCGGCGCCGGCCGATTTCGGGCTCGACCCGCGCGCCAGCGCACGCGTCGTCTCCCGCTCGGCGCTTCGCCGTGAGGGAGGCCTGCAGCGCGCGAGCTGGCAGCTGAGCCTCGGGGATCTCAGAGAGACGGGAACGAGCCTGCGGCAGCAGGCCGAGGCGCGACTGCGACGGCGTCCGACCGTCGCCGAGCTCGCCGCCGAGCTCGGCGTCGCCCCGGGCACGCTTCGGGCCTGGCTGAGGCGCGCCTATCCCCGCGGGAAGGCCGAGCGGAGACGGCCCTGGTCGCTCACCGAAGAGCAGATCGCAGCGGCCCGGGCTCGCTGGCGGCCTCAATCGTGGATCGCGCGGCCTGTGCGCTCCCGCGTTCCGGTTCCCCTCCTCCCGGTGCGCTCGCGCAGGCAGGCTCGCTCCCGGACAGCGTGGCCCGCCACGCCGAGAGACGTCCACCGACCCTGGCCGACGGGAGCGCGACGACGGCGCCGCAGGCGGCGTCTCCGGCCGGCGCGCGCTCTCCTGAGCGGGCTCGTCCTCGCCGTCACCATCGCCGCAGTCGCCGGTTCCGGCGGCTCCTTCACCGGCCTCACCGTCGTCGACGGCTTCCGTGAGAGCTGCCCGCTCGCCGGGCTTCGCGCCGACCGGCTCGGGCAGACCTCGTTCGTGTACGCGGCGGACGGCGCGCTCCTCGGCGCCGTGCCCGCGGAGCACCGGCGCCAGCCTCTCCACCTGTCCGAGGTGTCTCCGTGGCTCGTCAGGGCGACGCTCGCCGCCGAGGATCGCCGGTTCTTCTCGCACGCCGGCCTCGACTACCAGGCCATCGGCCGCGCCGCCTGGATCGACTTCCGCAGCGAGAAGCCGCTCCAGGGCGGCTCGACGATCACGCAGCAGCTCGTCCGCAACCTCTATCTCGACGACGAGCCCACGGTGGCGCGCAAGCTCGAGGAGGCCTGTCTAGCCCTCGCCGTCGAGCGAGCGTGGCCGAAGACGCGGATCCTCACGGCCTACCTGAACCGCGTCTCCTACGGGAACCGGGCATACGGCGTCGAGGCGGCGGCGCAGACGTACTTCGGCAAGCGAGCGGGAGCCCTCGGGCCCGCCCAGGCGGCGCTCCTCGCCGGCCTGCCGCAGGCACCCTCGCTGTACGACCCGTTCCGCCGGCCGGAGGCAGCGCTCGAGCGCCGGAACGCCGTCCTCGCCGCCATGGTCGCGACGGGCGCCCTGAGCGCGGAGCGGTCGAAGAAGCTCGCCCAGAAGCCGCTAGGGCTCAGGCCGGGCGGACTCTACTCGCGCATCCGTGAGCGAGGGTTCTTCGACTTCGTGCGCCAGGAGCTCGTCGGCCGCTACGGCATGCGGCGCGTCCGCGAGGGCGGCCTGCGCGTCGAGACGACGATCGACCGGCGTCTGCAGCGACTCGCCGAGCGCGCGATCCGCGAGGTGCTCGACCGGCCGGACGATCCGGCGGCCGCGATCGTGGCCGTCGACCCGAGGAACGGCGCCGTCCGCGCCATGTCGGCGGTCGTGCCCGGCCGCCGCCTGCAGTTCAACCTCGCCGCCCAGAGCCGTCGCCAGGCGGGATCGGCGTTCAAGCCGTTCGCGCTCGTCGAGGCGATCCGCCGCGGGCTGAACCCGTGGACGACCACCTACCTCTCGGCGCCGCTCACGTGGCGCTCCCCCTCGGGTACCGAGGTGTGGCGGGTCAAGACCTACGGCGAGGACTACTACGGGCCGTCGACGATCGCGGAGGCGACGCTGCGCTCGGACAACACCGTCTACGCGCGCCTGACGCTCGACCTGGGACCTCGGAGCGTCGCCAGGACGGCGGAGGCGATGGGGATCGTGACCGAGCTCGATCCCGTGCCGTCCATCGGCCTGGGCGTGAACGCCGTGTCGCCGCTCGAGATGGCGTCCGCCTACGCGACGCTCGCGGCCGGCGGCGTTCACCGCGCGCCGACCGGCATCCGTCGAGTCGTGCTCGCCGACGGCACCGTCGACGAGGAGGTAGGCCTGCCCGCGAGCTCGGCGCGGCGCGTGCTCAGCGACGCCGTCGCGTTCGAGGTGACGCGCATCCTCGAGCAGAACATGCTCCGGGGGACGGGGACGCGAGCACTGATCGGCAGGCCGGCGGCCGGGAAGACGGGAACGACGGACGACTTCACCGACGCCTGGTTCGTCGGCTACACGCCCACGCTCGCCGCCGCCGTCTGGGTCGGCTACCCGAGCGCGGCGATCCCGATGACGAGCGTCCACGGGATCTCCGTCGCGGGCGGCACCTTCCCGGCCACGATCTGGGGACGTTTCATGGGCGAAGCGCTGGCGCGCGTTCCGGTAGCCGAATGGCAGCCGCCGGCGCAGCCGCTCGCCTGGGAGCGATCCGGCGACCGGGACGAGTATCCGGGAACGACCGTCACCGACGACGAAGGCTAGTGGCTCGCATGCGACCGGCGCCCGGGCCGCCCGCTCGAGCGCCTCGTCGATGGACTCCACCTCGATCAGGTAGTAGTGCGGATCTCGCGATCGTCGCGAGCAAGTGGAAACGAAGGAGGGGGTGATGACGTCGACCCAGATGGAGCCGAGCGAGGCATCGTTTGAGCCCGAGCTCTTCGGCTTTCTCTCCGAGTTGCGGCGGAACAACAACCGCGAGTGGTTCGCCGTCAATCGAAGCCGGTACGAGCGCGTTCTGCTCGAGCCCGCGCTCGCGTTCATCGAGGACTTCGCGCCTCATCTCGCCGAGA
>CAZCIJ010000329.1:0-3634 GCA_964498265.1 uncultured Gaiellales bacterium
TCGCGCCCGAGGGGCCGCTCTCGCCCTTGGCGCCGGGCTCCGCCTGGCGGCGCGCGGTCTGGCGGCGCGGCTTCTTCGGCGCGGGCGCCTCCTCGGGCGCCGCCGGCTCCTCCGGCTCCGTCGCCTCCTCGGCCGTCGGGACACGCTCGGCCTCAGCCGGCGCCTCGACGGCGGCCGCCTCCTGCTCGGCGCCAGCCTCGGCAGCGGCATCATCTGCGGCCTCGGGCTCCGCAGGAGCGGTGGGCACTTCGCCGGCCGGCTCCTCCTCGAGCGCCTCCTCGACTGCGGGCTGCTCGGCTGCCGCGGCGGTCTCGGCGGCTGGCTTCTGCGCACGTCTCGGCTTCCGCTCGGATGGCTCGGGAGCCGGCTCTGCCAGCGCCTCCTCGTCGATCGGGGCGAGGCGGATCGTGATGTGGCACGTGCGCTTGCGGATCCGCCCCACGCGACCGCGCGCGCGGGCGCGCCAGCGCTTGAGCGTCGGGCCCGCGCCGACGTCCGCGCCGCTCACATAGAGGTCGTCGCCAACGAGGAAGTGATTCGCCTCCGCGTTCGCGACGGCGGACTCGAGGACCTTCGAGACGTCGCGCGCGGCCGCGCGCGTCATGAAGGCCAGGATGACCCGCGCCTCGGGAACCGTGCGCCCCCGGATCTCCGAGGCCACGAGCTGAGCCTTCCTCGGCGCCGTCCGCACCCAGCGCGCCGTGGCGCGAACCTCGATCTTGTCCTCGACGGAAGCCATCGTCCTAGCGCTTCTTCACCTGGGTCTTGCGGTCGCCGGCATGCCCACGGAACGTCCGCGGCGGCGCGAACTCGCCGAGCTTGTGCCCCACCATCGACTCGGTGACGAACACGGGGACGTGCTTTCGGCCGTCGTGCACGGCGATCGTGTGGCCGACCATCTCCGGAAAGACGGTCGAGGCCCTCGACCAGGTGCGGACGATCCGCTTCTCCCCTGACGCGTTCATGCTCTCGATCCGCCCCAGCAGACGCTGGTCGACGAACGGTCCCTTCTTGCTCGATCTGCTCACGATTACCTGCGCTCCTTGCCGCGGCGGCGCCCGCGGACGATCAGAGGGTCGGATTCCTTGTGCTTGCGGCGGGTGCGCTTGCCGAGCGTCGGCACGCCCCACGGCGTCACCGGATGCCGGCCGCCCTTCGACTTGCCCTCGCCGCCTCCGTGCGGGTGGTCGACCGGGTTCATGGCCGAGCCGCGCACGGCGGGCCGCTTGCCCAGCCAGCGGCTGCGTCCCGCCTTGCCGCTGGAGACGTTCTCGTGGTCGACGTTCCCGACCTGGCCGACCGTCGCGCGGCAGGCGATCGGCACGCGCCGCATCTCACCCGAGGGAAGCCGCAGGACCGCGTGACCGCCGTCCTTGGCGACGAGCTGCACCCCGGAACCCGCGCTACGCGCGAGCTGCCCGCCCCTTCCGGGCTTGAGCTCGACGTTGTGGACGAGCGTGCCGGTCGGGATGTTGGCGAGCGGCAGGGCGTTGCCCGGACGGATGTCCGCGCTCGGGCCGGACTCGACCGACTGGCCGACCCGGAGCCGCGCGGGCGCGAGGATGTACGACTTGGCGCCGTCCGCGTAGTGGAGGAGCGCGAGCCGCGCCGACCGATTGGGGTCGTACTCGATGGCGGCTACCTTCGCCGGGACGCCGTCCTTCGTGCGCTTGAAGTCGACGACGCGGTAGCGGCGCTTGTGGCCTCCGCCCTGGTGGCGCGTGGTGATCCGGCCGTAGACGTTCCGGCCCCCGCTCTTCTTGAGCGGCGCCGTCAGACGCTTCTCCGGCTTGCGCTTCGTGATCTCCTCGAACGTCGACGCCGACCGGAAGCGGCGGCCCGGGCTCGTCGGCTTGTACTTGCGCAGCGGCATCAGACGGCTCCGGCGCCTTCGAAGATCTCGATCTTGTCGCCCTCGGCCAGCTCCACGATGGCCTTCTTCCAGCCCGGCTTGACGCCGCGATGGAAGCCGCGCCGCTTCGGCTTGGGCTTCACCTTGACGACGTTGACCCGCAGCACCTGCACGTCGAACAGCTCCTCGACCGCCTGGCGAATCTGAACCTTGTGCGCCTTCGGGTGCACCTTGAAGGAGTACTTGTTCACCTCGATCAGGCTGTAGCTCTTCTCCGAAACCACGGGCGCGAGGATGATGTCGCGAGGCTCGAGAGCGAGGCTCATCGGGCCAGCTCCTGCACCCGCTCGAGCGCAGCCTCGCTCGCGAGCAGCGAGCGCGCCCAGACGACGGCCCCGACCTCGAGCGTCGAGGGATCCAGCACCAGCGTGCGAGCGAGGTTGCGGAAGGACTTCGCGAGCACGTCCTCCTCGGGCTCCACGACGACGAGCAGCGGGAGCTCCTTGCCAAAGCCATCAGAGATGGCTTTGGCAAGCTTGGTCGACGGCTCCTTCAAGACGCCGGCGTCGATGATCGCGATCGTCCCTGCCTGTGCGTGGCTGGTTAGCGCGGCCCGGAGCGCCGCGCGGCGAGCCCTCCGGTTCACCTTCAGCTCGAAGCTGCGCATCACGGGCGGGAAGGCGACGCCGCCGCCCGTCCACTGGGGAGCGCGGATCGTGCCGTGCCGCGCGCGGCCGGTGCCCTTCTGCCGCCACGGCTTCGAGGCTCCACCGGCGACCATCGAACGGCTCTTCGCGCCCCGAGTGCCGGCCCGGTTGGCGGCCATCTCCGCTCTGACGGTCTCGTGGACGAGGTGCGGCTTCACGTCCGCGTCGAACACGGCGGCGTCGAGCTCGAGGTCGCGCGACCGTGCGCCGGCCGCGTCGAGGATGGGGGCGACGAGCGCCATCAGGCGTCCTCCCGTACGACCACGACGCCGTTCTTCGGCCCGGGGACCGCGCCCTTGACGAGCAAGAGGTTCAGCTCGGGCTCGAGGTCCACGACCGTCAGGCCCCGCTGCGTGACCGTTCGCGCTCCCATGTGCCCGGCCATGCGCACGCCCTTGAACACGCGCGACGGAAAGGCCGAGGCGCCCACCGAGCCCGGCTTGCGGATGTTGTGGGAGCCGTGGCTCTCCGGCCCGCGGCTGAACTTGTGCCGCTTCACCGTGCCCTGGAAGCCCTTGCCGATGGAGACGCCCGAGACCTTGACCCTGGCGCCCGGCTCGAACGCCTCGACGGTGACCGTGTCGCCCGCGACGAGCTCGTGCTCGCCGCGGATCTCCACCAGGCGGCGGTGCGGGCCGACGCCGTGCTTCTTCAAGTGGCCGAGCGCAGGCTTCGTGAGCTTGCGCTCCGGCACCTCGTCGAAGGCGAGCTGCACGGCGTCGTAGCCGTCGACCCCGCGCGTGCGCACGCAGACGACCGGGCAGGGGCCCGCCTCGATGACCGTCGCCGGCGTCAGCGCCCCGGTCTCTCCGTCGAACACCTGGGTCATTCCAATTTTCCGGCCGACAATGCCCTTCATAAGCACCACCGCGTGGAGGCCGGAAAATTGGTTCGTGATCTCTGAATCTTGATCATTACATTCCTAATCGAGATCAGCTCATTTAGAGCTTGATCTCGATGTCGACGCCGGCAGGGAGATCCAGCCTCATCAGGCTGTCGACCGTCTTCGGGGTCGGCGAGTGGATGTCGATCAGGCGCTTGTGCGTGCGCACCTCGAACTGCTCGCGCGACTTCT
>CAZCIJ010000330.1:0-3627 GCA_964498265.1 uncultured Gaiellales bacterium
CATGCGCGTTCCGCCGTAGCAGCGCCGCGCCTCGACGAGCGTAGCCCGGAGCCGTCCACGTCTCTCTCGCCCCGGCCGGCGTCATCCCGCGCTACGCGCTCGACCCCGACCGCGCCTTCACTGAAGCGCGTCTTCCGCGGGGCGCAGAAGACGACCGCGGCAACGGGGTCGGCGAGCGCGCCGGCGTAGTCCACGGTGTTGAGGTCGAGGGTGAAGAAGTCGGCGCACGCGCCCGGCTCGAGCCGGCCGATGTCGTCCCGCCCCAGCACGCGAGCCCCGGCCTAGGGTCGCGATCTCGAGGGCTTCGCGAGCGGTCATCCACTCGGGCGCGCACAACAGGTCCGACGTCGAGAGGACGCTCTGCGGGCCCTCCGGCGGAGCAAGCCCGATCCTGAGGCGGGCGAGGAGCATCGCCCGGCGCACCTCGAGCAAAGCCCGATGCGGCGAGCTGGGCGAGCCCGACGAGCGCGCTCAGACGCGATGCGTCCGGTGTCCGCTGCGCCCAGACCTCGTAGTGAGCGCGCAGCCAGGGGAACAGATCGGTGTTCTGCCCGAGAGGCAGGTTGCGGGTCAGCGTCCGATCGAGGTGGTGGTGCCTGTTCACCATCCCGGGCAGGGCGATCTGTCCCGACAGGTCGAGGGACGACGTCCGCCTCGGCAGGGAGCGTCTCGCTGGGCCCGACCTGCTCGATCAGACCGTCCCGCGCGAACAGGCCGCCGTCGGGTATCTCGCGCCTGTCCTCGTCCATCGTGACAACTCTGCGTGCGCGCTAGAAGCGTCGCCATCTCACGTCCACGCAGCGTATGGCCAACCGAAGCGCAGCCCGCTCACCACCCTTCTGTCCAGCCATTCCTCTCCGTACGATCCGCTCGCGGCGCGCTGGAGCTTGAGCGGCTCGGCGCGACCCCGCCCGGAAGCCGGCGTCTCGCGGACCGGCATGACCGTACGCGGCCCGCCGAATGGAGCCAACGGGACTCGAACCCGTGACCTCCTGCATGCCGAGCAGGCGCTCTCCCAGCTGAGCTATGGCCCCGAACGAATCAGCTCAGGCAGTCTAGCCGCGAACTCGAACCGCTCCGCCCGATTCACCCGCAGTCGCTGGTTGTCGCGAGCTGGACGCAGCCGAAGCTGAATCGTCGAGTGCTCGGGAAAGAGGGCAAGGGGAAGCAGGTAACAGCGGTTGAGATCCGGCGAGTACGCAGCGATCGCGTCGACCTCAGCGGCGATGTAACGGCGCCTGACATGCCCCTCGCGGCTCCTCCTGCTCGAGTAGCACTGGACGCTCAGGACGTCGCCATGCTGCACTGCCGACTTGCATTGCACGCGAACCGGCCGCCTCCCAAGCGTGAGGATGAGGTCGCACCGTGTTCCTCAGCGACGGGCTTCCAGACGCCTGCGCCAAGCCGGAGCGCCTCAAGCACGACGGCTGCCTCCGCCACGGCCTTTCTCGTCGTCCGTTGTCATAGAAGACAACGACCCATGCGAGCCGGACGTCTATCCCGAGGCGGCGCTCGCCACCTCGACGCTCGGCACATCGCCCCAGAGCTCCTCGAGGCGGTAGTAGGCGCGTGCCTCGGGCGTGAAGACGTGCAGGACGGCGTCGAGGTAGTCGACGAGGATCCACGTGCCCTCGCGCGCGCCCGAGACGTGGCGCGGAACGAGCCGGCAGTCGCGCTTGAGCGTCTGCTGAACCTCGTCGAAGATCGCCGTCGTCTGGCGCGGATTGCGCCCGGTGCAGATCACGAAGTAGTCCGTGTACGTGACCACCGGCCGCATGTCGAGGATCACGACGTCGCCTGCGAGCTTCTCCTGGGCGACGCGAGCGATGCGCTGCGCGAGCTCGAGAGGGGTCAGCTGGGTTGTTGCCTCCGGGCGATCGTGACTCCCAGGCTAGCTGTGCCACCGGACAGGGGTCAAGGGGCTGCCGCCCGCGTTCGAGGCGCTCGCATCAAGCCGACCCTCGCGGCTCGACCTCCCGGTAGAGGCCGAGCTCGACGACGAGCTCCGCGACCGGAGCGGGCACGAGGTCGCCGATCGGCTCGCCGGCGGCGGCGCGCTCGCGCACCTGAGTCGAGGAGATCGCCAGCGCGGGAATCTCGAAGATCGTCACCCGTTGCGGCTGCTCGACCCGACGGAGGACTGCGTCGAGTCGCTCGCGTCGGTACCCCGGCCGCGACGCGACGCCGAGGCGCGCGGCCCGCAGGATGCCCTCCGGGTCGCGCCACGAAAGGAAGTCGGCGAACTCGTCGGCGCCGACGAGGTAGAGGACGTCGCCGTAGCGCCGCCGCGCCCAGCGAACCGTATCGACGGTGTAGGCGCGCTCTCGAGCCCGGAGCTCGTGGCGCGAGAGCTCGATTCCCGGGAGGCCCGTGAACGCTGCCTCGGCAAGGCGGTACCGGACCTCCGGCGGCGTCGCCACCTGCTTGTGCGGAGGGACGCCGGTGACGAGGACGACGAGACGCTCGAGCCCGAAGCGGCGAAGGGCGGTCTCCGCGAGGATCACGTGGGCGTTGTGCGGCGGATCGAACACGCCGCCGAGGAGGCCGGTCACGGAAACGCGACGACCCGGTCGCCGATCGTGACCTCGTCCCCCGACCGGACGCCCGCCTCGCGCAGCGCGGCGTCGATCTCCTCGGGAGGGACGATCTCGAGCCGCCTTCCGGTGACGACGAAGCCGCGGTCGCCCCGCAGCACCCGGAACGCGCGACGACGATCGGCCTGGGGCCTGTAGACGAGGAAGTCCGCCATCCCGAAGGCGTCAGCAGGCGGCGACGCCTCCGGAATGTGCGCGAAGAGAGCGCGCCTGAGCGCGTCGATCCCCTCGCCTGTCACAGCGGAGGTTCGGACGACCGCCCGTACACGGTCGTCATCGACCTCGAAGGCCAGCGCTCGTCCCAGGTCGGTCTTGTTGAGCACGACGATCTGCGGCCGTTCCGACAGCCCCGCCCCGTACGTCGCGAGCTCGCGGTCGACCGTCCGAAACCGCGCCACGGGATCGCCCTCGTGCGCGTCGATCACGTGCACCAGCAGCCGTGCCCGCTCCAGGTGGGCGAGGAAGTCGTGGCCGAGGCCGACGCCTTCGCTCGCGCCCTCGAGCAGGCCGGGAACGTCCGCCACCACGAGCTGCCTGCCGGCCCGATCCTCGACCGTTCCCAGCACCGGCGCGAGCGTGGTGAACGGGTAGTCGGCGACTCGCGGCGTCGCGTTCGAGATCCGCTGCAGGAGGGACGACTTCCCGGCGTTGGGGAAGCCGAGCAGCGCAGCGTCGACGAGCAGCTTCAGGCGAAGCTCGACGGCCGCTACCTCACCCGGAAGCCCAGGCTCGGCGACGCGCGGCGCCTGCCTGGTCGGGCTCGCGAACGCGCGGTTGCCCGCACCGCCCCGACCGCCTCGCGCGAGGGTCGCGCGAGCGCCGGCGTGCGCGAGGTCCGCGATGACCGCACAATCCTCGTCGAGCACCTGCGTCCCGACCGGAACGGGCAGGACGACGTCGCCGCCGTCCGATCCCCGCCGATTGCCTCCGGCGCCGTGCCCGCCGCGCCCGGCGGCGAAGTGCGACCTGCCGCGGAACGACGCGAGGTCCTGCCGGTCCGGATCCGCGACGGCCACGACGTCGCCGCCGCGCC
>CAZCIJ010000331.1:0-3601 GCA_964498265.1 uncultured Gaiellales bacterium
GCCCGAACCCCATGAGGCGGCCCTTGCCCGCCTTCACCTGCTCGACGAAGGCCGGGACGTTGGCCGGATCGCCGATCTCGTCGAGCATGGCGAGGACGGCCTCGTTGGCGCCGCCGTGCAGCGGGCCGTAGAGCGCGGCGATGCCGGCCGAGACCGCGGAGAAGGGGTCGACGTGCGACGAGCCCACGCCGCGGACGGCGCTCGTCGAGCAGTTCTGCTCGTGGTCGGCGTGCAGGATCAGGAGGATCTCGAGGCCCCGCTGCAGCACGGCGTTGGCCTCGTGGCGGCCGCCGATCTCGAACGTCATGTTGACGAAGTTGGCGATGTAGCCGAGTTCGTTGCGCGGGAACACGTAGGGCAACCCGCGCGAGTGGCGGAAGATGAACGCCGCGATCGTGGGCAGCTTCGCGATCAGCCGCACGCGCTGGAGGTAGCGGTTCTCCGGGTTGGTGATGTCCTTCGCGTCCGGGTAGAAGGTCGAGAGCGCCCCGACCGTGCCGAGCAGCATGCCCATCGGATGGGCGTCGTAGCGGAAGCCCTCGAGGAACTTGGTGACGTTGGTGTGCACGTACGTGTGCGACCGGACGTCGTCCTCCCAGCGCCGGAGCTGCTCCGGTGTGGGGAGCTCGCCCTCGAGCAGGAGGTACGCCGTCTCGAGGAAGCTCGCCTGCTCGGCGAGCTCCTCGATGGGATACCCGCGGTAGCGCAGAATGCCTGCGTCGCCGTCGATGTACGTGATCGCGCTCTGGCAGGACGCGGTGTTCAGAAAAGCGGGATCGAAGGAGAGCAGCCCGGCCCCGCCCTCGAGATCCGTGATCTGGCGCAGATCCGTGGCCCGGACGGCGCCGTCGACGATCGGCACCGTGTACTCCTCGCCGGTGCGGTTGTCGACGATCGTCAGCGTGTCAGCGGCCAGGGCTCCCTCCGGAGGGTCGCGGTCGGATTCGACGACGTACCCGCTCGCCTGTCGTGAACGACCCTACGCTACACGCCGATCGTTTCCGCAAGCGCTGAGTCGTCCTCGCTCGGCTCAGGATCCGACCCAAACCGCGACGCTGAAGGCGGCGCGGTAGCTGCCGCCCGGGTCGACCAGCGAGAGCGCCGAGCCGCTCAGGAGCGCGTTGGTCGGCGCCGTCATCGGCTCGAAGCAGACGTACCGCTCGCCCGGCGGCGCGTAGACCTGCGCGTAGCGGTACCCGTGGAGGAAGGCGACCTCGACGCGGCGCCCGCCGCCCGCGACGGCGAAGCGAGGCTGCTCGGGCAGCCCCGCGAAGCCGTCGTCGTAGTCGCGGTCGAGCACGCCGGCCAGTCCGGGAAAGGGCTCCTCGGCTCCCGTTGGGATGCCGCGCTCGTCCAGCAGGAGCCGCCGCATCGGCGGAAGCTCCACGGTCCACGCGTCGCGCGGTGCATCCGGCAACGCGAGATAGGGGTGGTAGCCGAACGCAACCGGCACGGGGACGTCCTCAGTCGCGACGAGCACCGTCTCGATCTCCAGCCTGTCCGGGTAGAGGTGCACCCCGACCTCGAGACGGTGGGGAAAGGGGAAGAGCGCGAGTAGCTCCCCGCGCGACCAGTCGAGGTGAGCCGTGAGCGCGGACCCGGTCTCGCCGTCGACCGTCCAGGCGAGGTGCGCCCCCGGGACCCCGTGGATCGGGCGCCCGTTTCCGTCGAGGTGCAGCAGGGGCGAGCCGGGGTCGAGCGCCACGGCCCTCCCGGCGACGGCGTAGCGGAAGCCGGAGAGGCGATTCGCCCAAGGATGCAGCAGGGGGATGCCGAGGGTCGAGCCCTGGTTCGCGTATCGCTCGAGCTCATCGACTCGGCCGAGCAGCTCGGCGCCCCGGTGGAGCAGGGACACCCCCACCATGCCGAGATCCGGCACGAACGAGGCCTCGAGCTCGCCTGCACGGAGACGGCGGGAGGTCACAAGAAGGGCTAGGCCGGTCGCCCCGGCATCATGGCTCGACGCCGGCTTCGCGTAGCAGGAGAACGCCCATCTCCCGCGCGCGACGCGCGGCCCGGACGTCGCCCTCCGCGGCGGCCACGATCGAGCCCTTCATGAGCACGTGCCACTTGCGCGCGAAACCGTCCGCATCCTCGATCCCGGCCTCGCGCGCCAGCCGGGCGACGAAGGCGCGAATCCTCGCCAGGTGCGTGACGCTCGCCTCGTGGAGCCGACTGCCTTCGTCCGGAATCTCGAGCAGGACGTTGACGAACGAGCAGCCTTCGTAGTCCTTGCGGCGAAACCACTCGTCGAACACGTCGAAGATCGCGAGCAGCCGCTCGCTCGGCTTCTCGGCCCGAGCCTCGACCCCTCCCTCGAGCCACGCCCTCGTCCACCGCTCCTCCCGCCGCTCGAGGAACGCGATCACGAGCTCGTCCTTCGACGCGAAGTGGCGATAGAGCGTCATGCGCGCCACTCCGGAGCGGGCGATGATGGCGTCGATCCCGACGGCGCGGATGCCGTGCCGCGAGAAGAGCTCGTAGGCCGCGGTCAGGATACGCTCGCGCGCGTCCGCGCTTTCGGGAGCGGCCTCGCTGACCGCGACGGGCTCCTGCAGACTCATCGAAGCCCGGACGGTAGCACGGGGCCTCTCCGCTGGCTTCGGCTCGTGTCGTTCTGGCTTGACTGCCATTGCGGGATATCGTACGGTTTCGCACGTAGAGGGAGACCGGTCGGTCTCCTGGCGATGCTCGCGGTGTGCTTCCCGTTCGTCTTGTCGAGGTCGGTCCCTTCCTAGAGGCTTGCTGCGAACGGGGTTGGAACCCGTAAGGAGGGAGGTGAGGCGAGGGAGATTGGAGGACACGTCCCGGAGCGGTGAGTCGACAGCCGAAGGAAAGGACAGACGATGGCGTACGATCCACGAACCGCCACAGGAATCCCGACGGAGCCGGTTGGCTCCTTGCCGCGACCGCAGAAGCTGCAAGCTGCGTACGCGGCCTACGACGCCGGCGAGATCACCAAGGACGAGCTCGAGGCCGAGCAGGACCTCGCCGTCAAGGACTCGATCAGTCGCATGGAGGCCGCCGGGTCGCCGATCGTCTCGGACGGCGAGCAGCGCTGGTCGAGCTTCGCGACCTACCCCTTCACGGACACCCTGGCAGGTACGGGCCTTGCTCCCAACCTGGCCCCGGGAGGGCAGTACTTCGCGATCTTCGCAGACGGCCACCACCGCCAGCTCCCCCGCCTCACCGGCAGCCCCTTCCGCTACAAGACCTACGCCGCCGACACGCTGAGGAAGTCGATCAGGTTCGCCACGAAGCCCATGAAGCAGGCGGTGATCGCGCCTTCCATGCTCGCCCTGCTGTACCCGCTGAACGAGGAGGTACCCGGCTACTCGCGGGAGGAGTTCGAGGAAGACCTCTGCAACGAGTGCGAGAAGGACATCCGCGGCGCGCTCGACGCCGGCGCGGCCCGCGTCTCGATCGACTTCACGGAAGGCCGCCTGGCGACGAGGGCCGATCCGCGCAACCCGTGGACCGGCGCCGGCATGCTCCCCCACTTCATCGAGCTCAATAACCGCGTGATCGACCGCTTCACGCCCGAGGAGCGAGCGAGGATCGGCGTGCACACCTGCCCCGGCGGCGACCGTGTAGACGACCG
>CAZCIJ010000332.1:0-3585 GCA_964498265.1 uncultured Gaiellales bacterium
TCCGAGATCGCCTCCTTGTCCAGGTACTCCGACAGAGCTTCCGTCTCGATCTGCACCGTGCTCACGGCCCCTCCTCGTCGCGTCGACGCTGCCCGTACCCGGCAGGTTAAGCCACGAGCGCCGGGCGCGCAGGCGGCCGGCGCCGGCCCGCCGAAGTGGCGCTATAGTACATACTGTGGTTAACAATGCCACGCTCGACAGGAGCTTCCAGGCGCTGTCACACCCGGTGCGCCGGCGCATCGTCGAGCGCCTTGCCCGCGGACCGGCGCCGATCGGAGAGGCCGCGCGCGGGCTCGGGATCTCGAAGCCGGCGGTCACGAAGCACGTGCGGATCCTCGAGGACGCCGGACTCGTCATCCGCGCCGTCGAGGGCCGGACGCACCGGCTGGGACTCGCGGGAGCGCGCCTCGCCGAGGCGGGGGCGTGGATCGAGCACTACTGCGCGCTCCGGGAGGCGAAGTTCGACGCCGTCGACCGCTTCCTCGCGGAGCGGGCGCCGGAGGCATGAGCGCCACCTTCGAGCTCCGAGCTCGTTTCGCAATGACGCTTCCCCGACGGGGCCTGCTGGACGGTGCGAGGCGTGAGAGCGCCGTTCGCGATGTCGGTGAGCTACCAGTTCGACGACGCCGGCGCAGGAACGCGGGTTCGGATCACGGCCGCCGGAGACCCGACGGGCTTCTACCGGGTGGCCGGCCCTCTCCTGGCCGCCTCCGTCCGGCGAGGGATCGCGCGTGACCTCGCCCGGCTCAAGCGCGAGCTCGAAGGGTAGGAGCCGGGGGCGCGGCCACCGCGTGCCACGGCCCGCCGGAGGGCCGATCGACGATGCCCGCCGCTCGAGTCGAGCGGCACTGTGGTAAGAAGAGGGTGCGAGTCGCGCGCGACCGCACGGAGAGGTGTCCGAGTTGGCCTAAGGAGCGCGACTGGAAATCGCGTACCCGGTCACAAGCTGGGTCGCGGGTTCGAATCCCGCCCTCTCCGCTGACGCCCGGCGGGTGCCGAGCGCCCGCCGGGCGCCCCCTCGAGCGCGCGGCGCGCTCCCAAGGTCTCCTACCCCCCCGACGCCTGCACGACGTAAGCGGCGACGTCCTGGATCTGCTGCTCGGAGAGGACGCCCTGCTGGCCGAACGCCGGCATGACGCCGGCTCCGTTCGTCACGCGCTCGACGACGAGGTCGTAGGAGGGCATGGCGTCGTCGAGATCGGGCCCCACGGTGCCGCTCGTTCCCGCATCTGCAAGCGTATGACAGCTGCCGCAGCCGGCGCTCCCGAGGAACACCTCCTTCCCAGCCGCCGGGTCACCGGCAGGAGGCGGCGCCTCGCCCGGCGCGCCCGTCTCGGACGGAGGCGCAGCCTCAAGCGGGGCCTCGGCCTCGGGCGGAGCGCCCGTCTCCTCCGGCGTCGCGGCTTGCGCGGCCTCCTCGGCGTCGTCCTCCCCGAAGAACTGCACGGTCAGGAGCATCCCCGCCACGAGCACCATCGCGACGCCGAAGAACGCGCCTACCCTGCGAGCGGGGAACTCGGGATGGCGGCGCGGCACGACGAGAGCCACCGTGAGGCTGAAGACGATGAGCACGGCCGTGGCCACGGCGAGGATGATCTGATTCGTGTCCACGCGCCGCTACCATAGCGGCGTCAGTGGGCCGCGTCTGGATCTACGGCACCGCAGGCGCGGCCGTGCTCGCGGCTGTCCTGCTCGCGGCAGCCGGCGTCGGCGAGGTCGCCGGAGCGCTCACCGACTGGCAGGCGCTCACGCTCGGGGCGGTCCAGGGCGCGACCGAGCTGCTGCCGATCTCGTCCTCCGGACACCTGATCATCCTCCCCTGGCTCGCGGACTGGACCTTCCTCGAGCAGAACGACTCCTTCAACCAGACGTTCGACGTCGCACTCCACCTCGGGACGCTCGTCGCCGTCGTCGGCTACTTCATCGACGACGTGCTGCGCCTCCTGGCCGCGCTGGGACGCTCGCTCGGCCGCCGGCGCATCGAGACCGGCGAGGAGCGCATCGTCTGGTTCGTGATCGTCGCGACCATCCCGGCGGTCGTCATCGGCGCCAGCGCGGAGAACGCCATCGCCGACCACCTCGGCGAGCCCTGGCAGATCGCGATCTTTCTGGCCGTCTTCGGGGTGCTCCTCTGGATCGCTGACCGCAGCGCGCAGCGCAGGCGCATGGGGGACCTCGGGCTCGGCCAGGCCGTCGTCATGGGATTCGCCCAGAGCCTTGCCCTCATGCCGGGGGTGTCGCGCTCGGGCATCACCATCACCGCCGGACGCTTCATGCAGCTCGACCGCGACTCGGCCGCGCGCTTCTCGTTCCTCCTCCTCATTCCGACGACGCTCGGCGCCGTCATCTGGAAGGGCGTGAACGACGTCCTCCTCGGCGACCTTCCGGCCGGTTGGCAGGGGCCCTTCCTCGTGGGCACGCTCGCGGCGCTCGGGAGCGGCCTGCTGGCCATCCGGGGCCTGCTCGGCTACGTGCGCCGTCACGACTACACCGTCTTCGTCGTCTACCGCCTGATCGCGGCGCTCGTGATCCTCCTCTTGATCTGGACCGGCGTGCGCGCGGCGACCTTCTGACCCGGCTGCCGCGAGCCCAGCCGCGGCGAGCCGGCCTTGACGCGGGCGGCTCCCGCTCGTAGCGTGACCTCACGAACCACTGGAGCAAGCTCCGCGAGGGCTCCGTCGACGCTCTCACCTTCCACAACACGGGCAAGAATGGCCACTTCCGCGAGTTCGCCTGGCAGGGCTAGCGGGTTCGCGACCACCGTCACCCTCTGGGGCGGCATCCTCGCGGCCGCCGCGCTCGCCTGGGCGCTGACGGTTCACACGTACGAGACCATGGGCAACGGTCCCGGCACCATGGGCTTCGGCATCGCCGGCTTCGTCGGGATGTGGACGACCATGATGGCGGCGATGATGCTGCCCGCCGTCGCGCCGGTCGGGGCCGTATACCTGCAGACCATCAAGCGGCGCTGCGCCGGCCCGGCTCGCACGCTCCGGACAGCCGCCCTCCTGGCCGGCTACCTCGGCGTCTGGGCCGCGATCGGGCTCCTCGCCTACCTCGCGGCGCTTGGCGGCGGAGAGCTGGTGCAGCGGTCGCCCGCCGCCGGGCGATGGGTGGCGGCCGCGATCCTGCTCGCTGCCGGCCTCTACCAGCTGACGCCGCTCAAGGAGCGCTGTCTCGCGCACTGCCGCTCGCCACTCGGGTTCCTCATCCATTTCGGCAACTACCGCGGCCCGCTCCGCGACGTGCGCGTCGGCGTCTACCACGGCGGCTACTGCGTCGGATGCTGCTGGGCGCTCTTCGCGGTTCTCGTCGCCGTCGGCGTCATGAACCTCGCGTGGATGGCCGGTCTCGCGGCCGCCGTCTTCGTCGAGAAGACGTGGCGTCACGGGAAGGCCTTCGGGCTTCTCGTCGGCGCCGCGCTCGTCGTCTACGCGTTCCTCGCGCTCGCGTTCCCGGAGCTCGCGCCCGGCCTCGCTCCCTCGGACGAGATGGGGCCCGCCATGCAGATGGGCTAGACGATCAGCCGCTAGCCGGACCCGCCGTCTCAGTAGATTGGCCGGGTGACCTCGACCGTACGCCCGG
>CAZCIJ010000333.1:0-3510 GCA_964498265.1 uncultured Gaiellales bacterium
ATCGTGGGGCGGAACGATGCGCCGCCGGTACCTCTCGGGCGAGAGAGGGCTCGGCCCCCTCCCGCCCGCGTCGCCCGGCCGGAGGCCCGTCAAACGACAGACGACCCCGGACGCGGCTCTCGAGCTGCCGCTCCGCTAGCCGCTGGAGCAATCAGGAGCGCGCAGAAGGAGGGGGTGCGTGGGGGAACCAGGGGTTCCCCCACGTTAGAGCTCGGAGCGCGGCCAGGCCGGCGTGCGGCGGGGAGGCGGCCGGCCGGCGGTGAAGAATCGCACTGCGAGGAAGCCGAACACGAAGCCGCCGACGTGCGCGAAGAACTCCACTCCTCCCTCTCCGACTCCACCGCCGGGCGAGAGCAGGTCGAAGCCCCCCTGCCAGAGCTGGAACAGGAACCAGAAGCCCAGGAAGTAGACGGCCGGGATCTCGACGGGCACGAAGAAGAAGAGGAGAGTGAGCACGCGCGCGTGCGGGTGGAGGACGAAGTAGGCGCCCAGCACGCCCGCGATCGCGCCCGACGCGCCGACGGTCGGCACGAACGCGTCCTCGGGGGTTCCGAAGCGGAGGGTGATCCAGGTCTGGAGCGCCGTTGCCGCGAAGCCGCTCGCCACGTAGAAGAGGAGGAAGCGGATGCGCCCCATCGCATCTTCCACGTTGTTGCCGAAGATCCAGAGGAACAGCATGTTCCCGACGATGTGGATCCAGCTTCCGTGCATGAACATCGAGGCGAGCGCGTCGATCTGCCAGGGGCCGACGGGCGCGCGGCAAGCTCCGTCGACCTCGCAAGGGAAGAAGCCGAGGTCGAGAATCGCGCCCTCGAGGTTGGGAAGCTCGTAGAAGAGCCAGACGCAGGCGTTGACGACGATGAGAGCGACCGTGACGGCCGGGAACCTGCGCGTCGGGACGTTGTCGTGAATGGGCAGCATTGAGACTGCTCCCTACGCTACCCACATGCGCTTCTGGACAATCGGTCACGGCACGCGACCGATCGAAGAGCTCGTCCAGTGCCTCCGGGGAGCGGGCATCGAGACGCTGCTCGACGTGCGCCGGTATCCGGCGTCCCGCCGGAACCCGCAGTTCAACCAGGCGCGGCTCGCCGCGTCGCTGGCCGGTGAGGGCATCGGCTACGTGCACGCGGTCGAGCTCGGGGGACGGCTACGCGACGAGCCCGGCAGCGAGCGGTTCCCGTGCCTTGGCTCGGGCGCCTTTGCGAGCTACGCGGCGCGCATGGGTAGCGAGGGCTGGCGCCTCGCCCTCGACGCCGCGCTCGCGGAGCCCTCACCGTGCTTCATGTGTGCCGAGACTCTCTGGTGGAAGTGCCATCGGCGGCTGATCGCCGATCTGCTCGTCGCACGAGGGCACGAGGTCTTTCACCTTCTGCGACCGCACGAGACGAGACGGCACCGGCTCGGCGATGAAGCCGAGGCGCGTGGAGGGCGGCTCTACGTCTGCGGCGCGCTGGTGGCCTGAGCCCGCGCGATCGCGAGCGCGCGGCGGCCCCGGGACTTGTAGCCGGTCGCTCGAACCGCCATCCTTTCGGGATCGTGGCGTTCAGGGAGGGGAGGAAGGTGTCGACTTCGTGAACACCTGGAGTCTCCCGCGGGCGCGGCTCGCTCCGGAGCCGCTCCTGCCGTAACGTGGGACCGGTGAGCCAGCACGTCGACCTGCTCGTCATCGGCTCGGGCCCGGCCGGGCAGAAGGCCGCGATCCAGGCGGCGAAGCTTCGCAAGCGCGTCGCCCTCGTCGAGCGTCCCGATCGTCTCGGCGGTGTCTCCGTGAACACGGGCACGATCCCGTCGAAGACGATCCGGGAGGCGGTGCTCTACCTCACGGGGCTCGACCAGCGCGGGATCTACGGCCAGGGCTATCGCCTGCGCGACCAGATCGAGGTGAGCGACCTCAAGCAGCGGATGTACCAGGTGGTCGAGCGGGAGCGCAGCGTCGTTCGCGACCAGCTTCTGCGCAACCACGTGCATCTCGTGACCGGCACGGCGAGCTTCGTCGACGAGCGGAACGTCCGCGTCGTCGACGCCGAAGGCAGCGAGCGCCGCATCGGCGCGAGCGCGGTCGTGATCGCAACGGGGTCTGCGCCCGCCTCCGTTCCCGACGTCGCGTTCAACGATCAGACCATCTTCGACTCGGACACCATCCTGCGGATGGCCCGCATCGCCGACTCGATCGTCGTCGTCGGGGCCGGTGTCGTCGGCATCGAGTACGCGTCGATGTTCGCCGCTCTCGGGAGCCGTGTCACCGTGGTGGATGCGAGGACGACACTGCTCGACTTCTGCGACCCCGAGATCGTCGAGGCGTTGCGCTACCACCTGCGCGACCTCAACGTCATCTTCCGCTTCGGCGAGACCGTGACGAAGGTGGAGAGCCTCGACGGCGGGACGGTGACCGAGCTGGCGAGCGGCAAGCAGGTGGTGGCCGACGCCGTCTTCTACTCGGCCGGCCGGGTCGGCGCCACGGCCGAGCTCAACCTGCCCGCCATCGGCGTCGAGGTCGACTCGCGCGGGCGCATCTCCGTCGGCGAGCGCTACCGGACGGCCGCGGAGGGCGTCTACGCGGTCGGCGACGTGATCGGCTTCCCGAGCCTGGCGTCCACGTCGGCCGAGCAAGGGCGGCTTGCGGCCTGTGACGCCTTCGGCGTCCCCGCTCATCCGATGGACGAGCTGCTGCCCTTCGGCGTGTACGCGATCCCGGAGATCGGCTTCGTCGGAAGGACCGAGCCAGAGCTGACCGAGCAGCGCATCCCGTACGAGGTCGGTATCGCCCACTACCGCGAGCTCGCGCGCGGGCAGATCAGCGGCGAGACGTACGGGCTCCTGAAGCTGCTCGTGTCCTCGGAAGACCGGCGGCTCCTCGGCGTGCACGCGTTCGGCACGCAGGCGACGGAGGTGATTCACATCGGCCAGGCTGTCATGGGCCTCGGCGGCACCGTGGACTTCCTCGTCGACACGGTGTTCAACTACCCGACGCTCGCCGAGGCCTACAAGGTGGCGGCGCTCGACGCCTCGAACAAGCTGCGTGCGGTCAGCACCGTCGTCGATCGGCGGGACGAGGTGTCCGAGGCGCGAACCCGCGGGTAAGCTCAGGAGATGAGCGAGCACATCAGCCAGCACTCGATCGACACGATCCGCGTCCTCGCGATGGACGCCGTTCAGAAGGCGAATGCCGGCCATCCGGGTACCGCGATGGCTCTCGCGCCCGTCGCCTACCTCCTGTACCGGGACGTCATGCGCGTGAGCCCGTCGAGCCCGGACTGGCCGGGACGCGACCGCTTCGTCCTCTCGGCGGGACACGCGTGCATCCTCCAGTACGCCACGCTGCACCTGACCGGCTTCAACCTCTCGCTCGAGGAGCTGAAGCGGTTTCGGCAGTGGGAGTCGCTCACGCCCGGGCACCCCGAGCACTTCGTGACGCCAGGCGTTGAGACGACGACCGGTCCCCTCGGTCAGGGATTCGCCAACGCCGTCGGCATGGCGATGGCCGAGCGCTGGCTGGCGGCCACCTTC
>CAZCIJ010000334.1:0-3506 GCA_964498265.1 uncultured Gaiellales bacterium
GCGGCGCAGGACCAAGATCGTCTGCACGATAGGGCCCGCGACCGCCTCAGTGGACGCGGTGCGCGGGCTCGTCGAGGCAGGAATGGACGGCGCGCGCCTGAACTTCTCGCATGGCACGCACTCCGAGCACGCGGAGCGGGCTGAGTTCATCCGGCGGGCGCAGGAGTCGGCCGGCCGGCCGGTCGCTCTCATCGCCGATCTCCAGGGGCCCAAGCTTCGGGTCGGCGACCTGCGGCGGCCGGTCGCCCTCCGTGCCGGCGACGAGGTGACCGTGACTGGCGAGGGAAGCAACCGGGACGGCGAGCTCCCGGTCACCCCTGGGGTGCTCCCGCGGGTGCTCCACCCCGGCTACGAGGTGATGATCGACGACGGGCTCGTCCGTCTGCGCGTCGAGCGGGTGAGCGCCGGCCGGGCGACCTGTCGCGTCGAGGTGGGCGGTGTGGTCGAGGGACACAAGGGCGTGAACCTCCCGGGCGTCGCCGTGCCGGTCCCGTGCCTGACCGAGAAGGATCTTCGAGACCTGGACTTCGCGCTCGAGCTCGGCGTGGACTACGTCGCGCTCTCGTTCGTCCGCTCGGTCGAGGACGTTCGCGAGCTGCGCGAGCACCTGCGCGAGGCGGGCGCGCGCGCGAGCGTCATCGCGAAGATCGAGAAGGCCGAGGCTCTTCCGGACCTCTCCGCCATCGTGGAGGCGTCCGACGCCGTGATGGTGGCGCGCGGGGATCTCGGAGTCGAGATCGGTCCCGAGGAGGTCCCGCTGATCCAGAAGCAGATCATCCTCTCCGCGCTCGAGCACGGGAAGCCCGCGATCACGGCGACCCAGATGCTCGAGTCCATGCTGACGCGTCCCGAGCCCACCCGCGCCGAGGCCTCCGACGTCGCCAACGCGATTCTCGACGGGACGGCGTCCGTCATGCTCTCCGGCGAGACCGCGGTCGGGAGCTACCCGCAAGACGCCGTCCGAGCGCTCGACCGGATCGCGCGCGCGGTCGAGCCCGCGATCGGGTACCGCCACGAGCTCGCTCTCACCGCCGAGCAGCCGTATCCGACCGTGCGAGACGCGATCTCGAACGCTGTCTGCGACATCGCCGAGGTGCTCTCGGCCGAGGCGATCCTCGTGCCGACGTTTTCCGGGCGCACCGCGTCCTACGTCGCGCGGCACCGGCCTCGCCGGCCGATCGTCGCCGCCTCGCATCAGGAGCAGGCGCTCAACCAGCTCGCGCTGGAGTGGGGGGTCGTGCCGTGCGAGATCGAGGAGGGGCTGGACGTCGAGCACCTCTGGGCCCTGACCCTCGAGGCCGCTCGCTCGAGCGGTGTCGTGTCGCCCGGCGACCGCGTCGTCATCACCGCGGGCACGGCGATCAACGTGCCCGGAACGACCAACCTCATCAAGGTCGAGACCGCGTAGGGGCCCTCGGGTCGTGGCGGGCGGCTCCCGGGCGGTCAGATCGTGACGGTGGTCCCGACGGCGCACTGCACGAACGCGTCGGGGAACCGTGCGGCCAGCCGGTGGACGGCCTTCCATCCGGTGCAGTGCGCCGGCATGAGCAGCGACGGCTTGAGGCTCTCGAAGGCGGCGACGGTCGGGTCGATGACCGGCTCGAACATGGGGCCGCTCAGGTGGAAGCCGCCCACCACTGCGCAGACGTCGTCGACGCCCGTGAGCGCCTGCGCGTAGCGCACGACGTTGACGACGCCGCTGTGACCGCATCCGGTCAGCACGACGAGACCGCGGTCGCGCACGCGGACGATCAGCGCCTGGTCGTCGAGGATCAGCGGATCGGGGCTCCAGCGATCGTTCTCGTACGCCTCATGGCCCCGGAAGCCGACCTCGAAGGGCGTCGTGCGGTCGACCTCCCCGGTCACGAGCACGGCTCCGTGCAGGAGGAACGACGGCTGCCGGCCCTCGACGATCTCGAAGCCGGCCCCCTCGAGCGCCGCCCGTCCGGGCGTGGGCATCTCGACGGGCTCGTGACCGGGGAAGGCGAGCCGGCGCCGTGTCCAGAACGCGGGGTGGATGTACACGGGCACGCTCGTGCGGCCGAGAGCCCTCACGACCCCTTCCATGCCGGCGACGTGGTCGAAGTGGCCGTGGCTGAGCACGATGAGCTCGATGTCGGTCGGGTCGATCGACAGGCGGCGCATGTTCTCCGCGACCCCCGTGGAGGAGACGCCGGCGTCGAACAGGATGCGGTGCGTCTGCCCTGCTCGCTCCACGGTCACGAAGGCTGAGAACCCGGGCTCGGCGATCAGCGCGTCCGGCTCCCGGTCCGGCTCGAGCATCGCGGCGACCGTCAGCGGACCGCGCAGCGCCTTCAGCCACGACACCCGGCTCACCGGCCCCTCGTCGAGGAGGAGCGGGTCCGTCACGTTGTCCATCAGGATGGTGATGCGGAGCGCGTCGACCGGGGCGAGCGGAATGGTCTCGGGCGCCATGGGCGAACCATATGCGCGATCGCGCCGCCGGGAGGCTCGTGGAGGTCGGCGTCGAACGGGGAAGTCCCGATGCGCCGCCGCTCGTCCCCTCCCTCGACCCGGACTCGCGTGCTGCACTGGCTGGGCGTCGCCGTCGTGGTCGCGATCGCCGTCGCCTACGTGCAGCCGATCAGCGCCTACCTCGACGCGCGGGAGGACGTGGCCCAGCGCAGGGCGGAGAAGGCGGAGCTCGTGCGCGTCCAACGGGCGCTGCGGGCCCGGCTCGAGTTCGCGAGCACCGACGAGTTCCTCGTTCGCGAGGCCCGGAGGCTCGGCTTCGTGCGCCCCGGCGAGCGCTTGTTCATCGTGAGCGGGCTCGAGGACACCGAACGCGGCCGTCTACCATGACGGAGTGCCGGTCGACGACGTTGCCATGGTCTCCTGGCAGCTGGGTCGGCGCGCGCGCGCCTTCCGACGCGTCGCGTGCCGCTGCGTGCACGGCTATCCGGCCGTCAGCGAGCAGGAGCCGCGGACATCGGACGGGTCGCCCTTTCCCACGACGTTCTGGCTCACCTGCCCGTGGCTCGTAGCCGCCGTCGATCGCCTGGAGGCCGCGGGGGGCGTGCGCCGGTACGGGGAAGCCGTCGCGGCGGACCCCGCGCTGGCGGAGAGCCTCGCCCGGGCGAACGCGAGGCAGCGCGAGCTGCGGCCCGAGCTCGACGCGGGCGTCGGCGGCAGCCGCGGCGGCGGCAGCTTGAAGTGCCTTCATGCCCACGTCGCCTTCGCGCTGGCCCAGCCCGGCTACGAGCTCGGCGAGCGAATCCTCGGGGAGATCGACGAGCGCTGGTGCCCCGACGGGCGCTGCCGCTCCGGCGAGAGCGCAGCGTGACCCTCGGGAGCGCCCGCCAGCAGTGGGAGCACGGAGGACGTCTTCTGCTCGGGGAGGAGCGCGATCCGGTCAGGTACGCGCAGCTCTGCGATCTCGTCGGCGCCGTCCTCGACGAGCTCCGGCGCCGGCTGGGATCCCAGTACACGCTGGACGAGCTCGCCGCCGAGCACGGAGCGGCGGACGACTGGGTTCGCGAGCTCGT
>CAZCIJ010000335.1:0-2090 GCA_964498265.1 uncultured Gaiellales bacterium
ATATGCAGGTCATATGGGCGCGACCGAGGACGCCGCATCGCGGCGCGTGACGCGTTTCAGGCGCTCCCGTTCACTTTCCGGACAGGCCCCTAGAGGCGTGCGCGATGGCCCGTCACGGCTACACATGAGTCTACGAGGAGGGGGAGAGGTCGACTCACGGGGACGAGCACGAGGCTGGTGAGCCGCAGGGGCGCATCAGCCGCCGCCGGTTCCTGGAGCTGTCGGGCGCCGCCGGCGTGGCGGCGGGGCTGGCGCCGATCCTGGCGGCGTGCGGCGGGGACGAGGAGGCGGCGACGACCGCCGCGGACACGGCCGCAGCGGGAACGGGCGCGGCGGCGGGCGGCGGGGCTTCCGGGCGGACGATCAAGATCGGCCTGATCAGCCCGTCGACGGGGGCGCTGGCTCCGTTCGGGGAGGCGGACGCGTGGGTGGTCGACCAGATGCGCGCCTTGTGGGCCGATGGAATCGATGCGGGCGGGTCGCTGCACCCGGTGGAGATCATCGTCAAGGACACGGAGTCGAACCCCGACCGGGCGGCTCAGGCGACGCTCGAGGTGATCCAGCAGGATCAGGTCGACGTGGTCATTCCCGGAGCGACGCCGGAGACATCGATCCCCGTGTCGGACACGGCCGAGGCCAACGGCGTTCCCTGCATCGCGACCGTGTGCCCGTGGCAGCCCTGGTTCTTCGGCCGCGGCGGCGATCCGGAGGTCGGGTTCGAGTGGACGAACCTGTTCTTCTGGGGCCTCGAGGACGTGATCGGCGTGTTCCTCGACATGTGGACGCAGGTGCCCACGAACAAGGTCGTCGGGGCGATCTGGCCCAACGACAACGACGGCAACGCCTGGGGCGACCCCGAGCTCGGCTTCCCTCCGCCGCTCATGGAAGCCGGCTACACGATCGTCGATCCCGGCCGCTACACGACCCCGAGCGACGACTTCACCGCCCAGATCTCGCAGTTCAAAGCCGAGGGCGTCGAGATCGTCACCGGCGTGCCCATCCCGCCCGACTTCACCACCTTCTGGACGCAGGCCGCCCAGCAGGACTTCCACCCCAAGATCGTGTCCGTCGCCAAGGCGCTGCTGTTCCCCAGCTCGGTGGACGCGCTCGGCGAGCTCGGCAACGGCATGTCCACCGAGGTCTGGTGGAGCCCGGCCATGCCCTTCACCTCCTCCCTCACCGGCCAGACCGCCCAAGAGCTCGCCGACGCGTGGACCGCCGATACCGGCAAGGAATGGACGCAGCCCGTCGGCTACACCCACGCCGTCTTCGAGGTCACCGCGCACGTCCTCGCCCAGACCGCCGACATCGACGACCCCGCCGCCGTGGTCGACGCCGTCAAGGGAACCTCCGTCGAGACCGTCGCCGGCACGGTCGACTGGACCGTCCCCGGCCCCGTCCCCAACGTCGCCAAGATGAAGCTCGCCGGCGGCCAGTGGGTCCCCGGCACCGACTGGCCCTACGACCTCGTCATCGTCTCGAACTCCCTCTTCCCCGACGTCCCCGTCCAGGCCCAGCTCCAGCCCGTCCCAGGCTCCTAGGAGACGCCAAGAGCCCGTAGCCGTCATGAGCGCCCTCGTCGAGCTCGAGAGCGTCTCGAAGTCCTTCGGGTCGCTCCTCGTGATCGACGACATCAGCCTGTCCGTCGACGAGGGGGAGGCTCTCGGCGTCGTCGGCCCGAACGGCGCCGGCAAGACGACGATGCTCAACCTGATCGCAGGGAGCCTGCGCCCGGACCGGGGACGCATTCTCTTCCGCGGGCGCGAGGTGACGCGAACCTTCCCGCATTCACACTGCCGCTCGGGCATCGCGCGGACGTTCCAGATTCCGCATCCCTTCGCGGGCATGACGGTGTTCGAGAACGTCCTCGTCGGAGCGAGCTACGGACGGGCCCATCCCGGAAGCGTGGCCGAGGACGCATCGATCGCCGTCCTCGAGCGAACCGGTCTCCTCGCGAAGGCGAACGCGCTCGCCGGCAGCCTCAGCCTGCTCGAGCGCAAGCGCCTCGAGCTTGCCCGGGCCCTCGTGACGGATCCCCAGGTCCTGCTGCTGGACGAGGTCGCCGGCGGGCTCACCGAGCACGAGGTGAA
>CAZCIJ010000335.1:2100-3503 GCA_964498265.1 uncultured Gaiellales bacterium
GCTCGTCGAGACGGTCGGCGACATCCGAGCGGAAGGAATCGCCGTCGTCTGGATCGAGCACATCGTGCACGCGCTGCTCTCGGTCGTCGACCGCCTGGTCGCCCTCGACTTCGGGCGCAAGCTCATCGAGGGCGAGCCGCAGACCGTCATCGCGAGCCCTGAGGTGCGAGACGTCTACCTCGGAGCCGAAGCCTCGTGACATTGCTCTCCCTCGACCGCGTCAGCAGCTTCTACGGCGACTTCAGGGCCCTCTTCGACGTGAGCCTCGAGGTCGCGGAGGGGGAGACGCTGGCCATCATCGGCGCAAACGGCGCTGGCAAGTCGACGCTGCTCGGCACGGTCGCGGGGACTGTTCATGCCGGCTCCGGGACCGTCGCGCTCGACGGCCGGCGTATCGGTGCGCTTCCACCCCACTCCCGCGTCGAGCTCGGCATCTCGCTCGTGCCCGAAGGTCGGCGCATCTTCCCGAGCCTGAACGCCGAGGAGAACCTGCTCGTGGGCGCGTACCGAAGGCGGCCCGGTCCCTGGAACGTCCAGCGCGTGTACGAGCTGTTCCCCCTGCTCGAGCGAGTGGCGCGCCGCTCGGCCTCGAAGCTCTCCGGCGGCGAGCAGCAGGCATTGGCGATTGGACGCGCGCTCATGGCGAACCCTCGGCTGCTGCTCCTCGACGAGGTGTCGCTGGGGCTCGCGCCGGTGATCGTCAAGCAGCTCTACGAGGCAATCCCGGCGATCGCGCAGGCGGGAACGACGATCCTGCTCGTCGAGCAGGACGTCGGCCAGGCGCTGCGGGCCGCGGATCGCGTCTACTGCCTGCTCGAGGGTCGTATCTCGCTGCACGGGAGGCCCGGCGAGCTCTCGCGCGAGCAGATCACGGCGGCCTACTTCGGCGTCTAGTGGGTACTTCTCGGACAGACCGCTACTAGGAGGCTGCCTCGTGGAGTGGGTGAACGCCGTCGTCCAGGGCATCCTGCTCGGCGGCTTCTACGCGCTGATCGCGACCGGCCTCTCGCTCGTCTTCGGCGTGATGCGGCTCGTCAACCTCGCGCACGGAGACCTCAGCATCCTGGCCGCCTTCCTCGTCGTCGCCATCGTCGACGCGGCGGGCTTCAGCGCCTGGATCGGCCTCGTTCTGGTCGTCCCGGCGATGTTCCTCCTCGGCTACGTCCTCCAGCTCGTGATCCTCAACCGGACGCTCGAGAGCGGGGTCCTCGCGCCGATCCTCGTCACGTTCGGGATCGCCATCATCCTCCAGAACGTCCTGCTCGAGACCTTCTCCGCTGACTCGCGGGGACTCGACGCCGGCTCGATCGAGACGGACAGCATCCGGATCACGGACGAGATCGCGATCGGCTGGTTCCCGCTCACGACGCTCCTCGCCGCCGTGGCCCTGCTCGGGGGGCTGC
>CAZCIJ010000336.1:0-3436 GCA_964498265.1 uncultured Gaiellales bacterium
GTATCCGGGTCGACGCCAACGCCGGCGTGGTCACGATTCTCGGCTGAAGCTCTCTGCCAGCCTTTTCAAGGCACGTCCTATCTGAAAAATATATCTTTGACATCATCTTGAGATATGATTATTCGTAATGCAGAGAGTGCTCATTACGAAGGCAGGCCAGATGTCCCTCCCTGCCGCCATCCGGCACCGGTGGAAGACGCGGGCCGTAGCGATCGACGATCGCGGCGACTACATCGTCTTCCGGCCCGTGCCCGCAGATCCGATCGCCGCCTTCCGTGTGAGCTTCAGAGGTCGTGGTCCCTCGAGCGAAGAGGCAAGGCAGCTTGCCCGTGACGAGGAGCGAGGGCGTGAGGAGGAGGAGGAGGAGGAGGAGGAGGAGGCGCCGGCGGGAAGGAAGGCGCGCGTAGCCCGGCGCACGTGATCCTGCTCGATTCCTATGCACTGATCGCGCTTGCGAGGGACGAGCACGCCGCCGCCGAGGTCGACACGCTCCTTCGCGATGCAAGCGGAGCCGCGATGACGTCGGTGAACCTGTTCGAGGTCGTCGACTACCTGGTGCGGCGCGCCGGCTGGCCCGAGGAAGAGGTGAGGACCGGGCTCTCGCACCTACTGGGCGAAGGGCTGACCGTGCTTCCCGTCACCGCCCAGATCGCCTGGCGCGGCGCCTCGCTGCGGGCCGGGCACTACGCGAAGAACACATGTGAGGTCTCTCTCGCCGACTGCGTTCTCCTCGCGAGCGCAAGCGTAGGAGATGTCGTCGCAACCGCTGATCCGTCCATCGCCCTCGTGGCGCGGGCGGAGGGTATCGAACTCACGCCGCTTCGAGACTCACGCGGGCACCGGCCGTAGCCGCTCGGCATCGATGCTCGTCGCGCGCCACAATTACCTGCGAGAGGCGTGACGAAGACGGCGATCATCGGCCGCGAGCAGGAACTCAGCTCGATCGAGGCGTTCCTCGCCGAGGTTGAGCAGGGCCCTGCCGCGCTTGTCCTCTCCGGTGAGCCGGGGATCGGCAAGACGATCCTCTGGGAGGCTGGTATCGAGGAGGCGAGAGAGCGGTTCGGCAGCGTCCTCTCTCACCGGAGCGTCGACGCCGAGGCTTCGCTTGCCTTCGGCGGGCTCTCCGATCTCCTCGAGCCAGTCCTCGAGGAGATCGCGCCAGAGCTTGCGCCCCTGCGCCGTCAGGCGCTCGAGGTCGCACTCCTCCTCACCGAGCCGGGCGATGAGCCCCCCGACCCACGGGCGATCGGGCTCGCCTTTCTCGACGTCCTGCGGCTGCTCGCGGAGCGCGGCCCCGTCCTTGTGGCCCTCGATGATCTCCAGTGGCTCGATTCCTCCTCCGCCCTGGTCGTGCCGCTCGCGCTGCGGCGCCTGCGCGACGAGCGTGTCGGGCTCCTGGCGACGTTGCGCATCGCGCCCGAGGCGACCGCACCCTTCGAGCTGGAGCGCTCGATTCCAGGTGGTCGGTTGCGCCGGCCTTCACTCCCCGGGCTGAGTCTGGGCGCGCTGCACCACCTGCTCCGCGAGGAACTCGCGTTGGAGCTGACCCGGCCGGAGCTCGCACGCGTTCTGGAGACCTCCGGCGGCAATCCGTTCTTCGCCCTCGAACTCGGGCACGAGCTCGTCCGTACCGGCACGCGGCCCAAGGTCGGTGGGACGATGCCCGTGCCGGAGAGCCTGCGCGATCTGCTCGGTGGACGTCTGGCACGACTGCCGGCGGATAGCCGCGATCTCCTCATCTCTGCTGCGGCACTAGCGCGGCCGACGGTCGAACTCGTCGCGGCGGCGCAAAGAGATGGAGCAACTGTCCTCGAGGCGCTCGATGCGGCTGTCCGTCAGGGCGTTGTCCGACTTGACGACGACTCGCGCCTTCGCTTCACGCATCCTTTGCTTGCCTCGATCTGCTACGAGCAGGCTCCCCTGTGGAAGCGCCGTGAGGTTCACGCAGCTCTCGCCGAAGCCGTCACCGACCCCGAGGAGCGGGCCCGCCACGTTGCCCTCGCGGTCGAGGGCCCCGATGCCGCTGTTGCCTCCGACCTCGAGGAGGCCGCGGTGCAGGCGGCCGCCCGGGGCGCCACGGCGGCCGCGGCTGTTCTGTCCGAACGCGCCGCCGAGTTGACACCGGGCGATCCTGCTCTTGCGCGTCAGCGGCATCTGCGAGCGGCAGATTTCTACCGTCTCGCCGGCGATCCCGAGAGTGCGGAGATGATCCTCGAGCAACTCCTTGCCGAGGCTCCATCAGGCGTGGAGCGAGCGGACGTCCTGTTCGCGCTGGCCGTGACCCGCCGACGCGACGCGCCAACGATGGTCAGGCTCTGCGAGGAGGCACTGGCCGAGGTGGCGGGCGACGATACACGGTCTACACGGATCCTGGCTTATCGCAGCTTTGCCCATATGTTCGCGGGCGATGTAGACGCGGCGCTCCTCGATGCCCGCGCGGCGCTCGAGCGGGCCGAGCGGGTAAATGACCCCGCATTGCTGGCCGTGGCGATCGCCCGGGTGGGTCAGGCGGAGGCCTACGCCGCCGAGCTGACCCCGGGCCTGATCGAGCGGGGTGTGGAAATCGAGGAGGGACAGGGCCTCTCGCTCGAGTACTACGAGAGTCCCCGCGTTGCGCTCACCCGGATCCTTATGCACGCTGGTGAGCTCGAGCGGGCCCGCGCCATTCTCGAGGAACTGGAGGCGAAGGCGGCAGCCCAAGGTGATGAAGGCACCCGGTCACAGGTTCTCTGGAGGCTGTGCCAGCTCGAGTGGCTAGCTGGTCACCTGCTGCGAGCCCTTGACCTCGCCGCTGTCGCCCAGGAGATCCAGGATCAGGCCCGAGATAGACACTCCGCTGGCATGGTGGGACGCGCCAAGGCGCTCGTCGAGACCGACCTCGGCCTCGTCGACGCTGCGCGTGCGTCGGCCGAGGAAGGCCTCGCCGTCTCGCAGGCGGTGTCGGACGAGTTCTTCGCTGTCGCAAGCCTTGGTGTGCTCGGACGGCTGGAGCTTGCAGTCGGAAATCTGGAGGCGGCCGCAGGCTACCTGCGCGAGCTACCCGGGCGACTCCTCTCGCGGGGCTTGAACGAGCCGACTTCTCCTGTGTGGGCGGACGCGATCGAGGGGTTGATCGCCCTGGGCGAACTCGATGAGGCTCGCTCCTACCTGGAGCGGTACGAGCTGCACGCACGACGGCTCGGCAGCCCGTGGGCCATGGCTGCCGCGGCGCGCTGCCGAGGGCTGCTCTGCGCCGCGGAGGGCGATCAGGCTGCGGCGTTCGAGGCCTTCAAACGCGCTCTCACCGAACTCGAGGAACATCCTTACCCACTCGAGCACGGCCGGACCCTCCTCTGCCTCGGAACCGTGCGCCGCCGGGCAGGACAGAAGCGCGCTTCCCGGGAGGCGCTCGAGCAGGCGCTGGCGAGCTTCGAGGAGCTGGGCGCGCGCCTCTGGG
>CAZCIJ010000337.1:0-3420 GCA_964498265.1 uncultured Gaiellales bacterium
TGGCACCAGCCGGTAGTACGAGGCGTTGTCGAGCCCGCGGTAGGAGAGCATGGGGCCGAGCTGGTTGCCCTCCGCCGTGTGGTTGTAGACGACGTCGAGGATGACCTCGATGCCGGCCCAGTGCAGCGCCTTCACCATGCCCTTGAACTCCTGCACCTGCTGGCCGTTGCTGCCCGTCGCGCTGTAGAGCGCATGGGGGGCGAAGAAGCCGAGCGAGTTGTAGCCCCAGTAGTTGGACAGCCCGCGCCTGACCAGGTGGTGGTCGTGGACGACGTGGTGGACGGGCATGAGCTCGACGGCCGTGATGCCGAGCGAGCGCAGGTAGCCGATGGCCTCGTCGGAGGCGAGGCCGGCGAAGGTGCCGCGCAGGTCCTCGCGCACGCGCGGGTGGCGCGCCGTGAATCCCTTGACGTGCACCTCGTAGATGACGGTGTCGTGCCACGGCGTTCCCGGCGGGCGGTCTCCTTCCCAGTCGAACGCGGGATCGACCACGATCGACTTCGGCATCGCCTCGGCGTCGTCGTCGTCGTCGGCGTAGAGGTCGGCGTCCTCCCCGTCGGGCACGTACGGGAACACGTTGGCCCGGGCCCAGTCGATGCGCGGCTCGATCGCCTTCGCGTAGGGGTCGACGAGGAGCTTGGCGGGGTTGAAGCGCTCACCCCGCTCGGGAGCGTAGGGCCCGTAGGCCCGGTACGCGTACCGCTGCCCGGGGCCGACATCCGGGAGGTAGCCGTGCCAGTTGTAGGCTGTGCGCTCGGGGAGCACGATGCGCGTCTCCTGGCCCTCGGCGTCGAAGAGGCACAGCTCGACGCGCTCGGCGCGCTCCGAGAAGACGGAGAAGTTCGTTCCCTGTCCGTCCCAGGTCGCGCCGAGCGGGAACGGGCGCCCGGGCCAGACGCTCATCGCACGATCGCTCCCGAGAGCGGGGCCAGGACGATCGCTCCGCGCTCGAGCCGGGCCTCCGCGGAGGCGGCGGCGACCTCGGTCGCCGAGGCCGGGAAGGCGAGCTCGCGGCCGGAGAAGTTGCAGAGCAGCTCGTGCGCGCCCCGCCGGACGCGGAGCGCGCGCCGTTCCTCGCTCACGTCCACGGCCGGGCCTCCTTCGGGAAGCGTCCTCCGCAGCGCGAGCAGCCGGGCATAGAGCGCGCGAGTCGCAGGATCGCCGAGCTCGGGCGCGAGGCGGGAGCGCTCGAACGTCTCGAGAGCCTCGGGATCCGGCACCTCCCCGTCGAAGCCCGCGAACGCGGCGAACTCCCGCTGCCTGCCCGCCCGTGTCTGCTCGGCCACGCCGGGGTCGACGTGGTCGGTGAAGAACTGGAACGGCCGCCGCTCTCCGTACTCCTCGCCCATGAACAGCACCGGAGCGTACGGGGAGAAGAGGACGCAGAGGGCGGCGAGGCGCTGCGCGCGCGGCTCGAGCCGGTCGCCCAGGGCGCGGTTCCCGACCTGGTCGTGGTTCTGGGCGTAGACGAGGAACTGCTCGGGCGGGCGGTCGCCGGCGGGCGCGCCGTGGCGCCGGCGGCGGTAGCGCGAGTAGGCCCCGTCGTAGACGAACGGCCGCCGGAACGCCTTTCCCAGCTGGGCGACCGTCCCGAAGTCCTGGTAGTAGCCGTCGCGCTCGCCGGTGAGCAGGGCGTGGAGGGCATGGTGGAAGTCGTCCGCCCACTGCGCGTCGAGCCCATAGCCGCCGAGCGACTCGGGGCGGATCACCCTGGGGTCGTTCAGACCGCTCTCTGCGATCAGCAGCACGTCTCGCGCCGTCGCCGCGCGCGCGCGCCGCCCCAGCTCCGCCAGCACGTGCAGCGCGCTCGTGTCGACGATGGCGTGGATCGCGTCCAGGCGCAGGCCGTCGACGTGGTAGTCGCGCACCCACATGCACGCGTTCTGGATCGCCCACTCTCGCACGGCGCCCGAGTCGGGGCCGTCGAAGTTCAGCGCCCCGCCCCAGGGCGTGAGGTAGCGCTCCGTCACGTAGGGGCCGAACGCCGTGAGCGCCTCGGAGCCGGGGCCGAGATGGTTGTAGACGACGTCGAGGATGACCGCGAGACCCTCCCCGTGGGCGGCATCGACGAGCCGGGCGAGCCCGTGCGGCCCGCCGTAGGCGGGATGCGGCGCGAAGAGGTAGAGGCCGTCGTAGCCCCACCCCCTCTGCCCCGGCCACGTCGCCACGGGCATCAGCTCGATCGCCGTCACGCCGAGCGCGGCGAGCTCGCGCAGCCTCGGGATCGCAGCCTCGAAGGTGCCCTCGGGAGTGAACGTGCCCACGTGCAGCTCGTAGACGACGAGCGCGCCGAGGGCAGGCGCCTCGAAGCCGTCGTCGCTCCAGGCGAGCGCGCCGAGGTCGACGACCCGGGAGGGGCCTCGCACGCCCTGGGGCTGGAAGCGGGAGCAGGGGTCGGGGTAGGCCTCGGCGCCGTCGAGGACGAGCACGTAGTCGTCGCCGGGCCCGCCCGGAACCGCCGCCTCGTGGACGCCGAAGCCGGCGGGCCGCAGCGGATGCTCCCTGCCCGCCATGCGCACCGCGACGCGCTCGGCGGCGGGCGCCCACGCCCGCACCTCGACCGAGCCACCTGGACGGGGGATCGCGCCGAGCGGCGCCTCCCACGGGAAGTCGGGTCTCCCCACCGCTTCATCGTGGGGGAACCCATGGTTCCCCCACGGACCCCCTCCTAAGCTCGTGACGCGTTGCTCGCGCGCCGGCGCAGCCGGGCCTTGCCCGGCTGCGCCGGCCCCCCTGTCCGGAAGACGTGTCACAACGTCATGAGCCCTTCCGACCAACGTTCCGGCTAGCGATGCTAGCCGGCTGCAGGGGTGCCGCCCTCGAGCCTGAGGAGGACGGCGGCGAGCGGGGGCAGCGTGAGGACGACCGAGTACGGATGCCCGTGCGAGGGGACCGGAAGCGCGTCCACCCGGCCGAGGTTGCCCTGGCCGCTGCCGCCGTACTCCTCCGCGTCGCTGTTCGCGATCTCGCGCCATGCGCCGCCGTGCGGCACCCCCAGGCGGTGGTTGTGCCGCGGGACCGGCGTGAGGTTCAACGCGCAGAGCACCGCGTTCGCGGGCGAGCGGCCGAGACGCAGGAAGCTCAGCGTCCCTGTGGCCGCGTCGTTGGGGTCGAGCCACTGGAAGCCGGCCGGCTCGCAGTCGAGCTCGTGCAGCGCCGGCTCGCCCCGGTAGGTGCGGTTGAGGTGGCCCACCCAGCGCTGGATGCCGGCGTGGCGGGGATCGGCGAGCACGTGCCAGTCGATGCTCTCCTCGTGATTCCACTCGCGCCACTGGCCCAGCTCCCCGCCCATGAACAGGAGCTTCTTGCCCGGGATCGCCGCCTGGTAGCCGAGGAGGAGGCGCAGGTTGGCGAGCCGCTGCCACTCGTCGCCGGGCATCTTGTCGAGCAGGGAGCCCTTGCCGTGGACGACCTCGTCGT
>CAZCIJ010000338.1:0-3399 GCA_964498265.1 uncultured Gaiellales bacterium
AGTCTTGCACACGACGTCAGCGTCGTCCACGCCAATCGAGCGCCTCATCCGACGCCTCGACGAGGAGCTCTTCGCTGACGAGGTACACGAGCACGGCGAGCGCGAAGGCGACGACGAGCACGAGACCGCTGCCATGCGAGATCGCGAAGCCGATGCCGACCAGAGGAGCAACGCGCACGGCTGCTCGACCGGCCGGAGGTAATCCATGCGGTCGCGAACGATGCGAGAGCTGCCGCCGCCCGCGGGCCGGGAGGAGGCCCAATCGTCGGGTAGCAGGATGGCCGCCCCCACCCGCCGGGGGGCGGACGAGGCCAGGTAAGTGGAGAGAGCAGCGGCTGTCTGCACTAAGCGACCCCGCGAACCTCTCCCGCGGCTCAGAGACAGCGTGTGGGCGCAGAGCTCGGTGGTCGTCGTAGCGTGGTCGAGGAGCGACCAAGCCGACAAGACTCCGGGGCAGCCGGATCACAGGGCAGCGCTCCCGACCGTTCCGGCTTCCCTCGCCGAAGGCTTTCACTACCTGCGTCCGAGACGGAGGGGGCCGCAGCGCGGCCCCTGCGTTCCAGATCGTCTTCCAAAGGGCCGCCTGTCGCCAGGCTCCGCTGGGTACCAGGGGAGACTCGTTCGGCGATCCGCATGGCTAGGTACCCGCACTGTCACCGAGGATTTCGCGCAGCGCCTGCTCGATCAGCGATCCGGTGACGATCATCGCGGGGATCGTGCGGAGGAAGCGGTCGATGAGCGCCCGTGTTCCGGGGTCGTCAACCCGTGTGACGCGGTAGGGAAGCCGGCCCGCGACGTTCGACGCGCGTACGCCGAGTGACGCGACCGCCTGGGCGAACTCGGCACTCAGAGCGGCGGCCCGGATCGCGTCCCAGAGGAGCACGGGGAGGCTGGGATCATGCGCGAAGTGGCGCAGCAGTCCGGGAATGATGACGGGCGCTTCGCCTCCCGTGATCGGGACGCTCATCTCCTCGAGTACGTGTCGTGTTCTTGGGGCGAGCTCCTCGAGCTTGGCGAGCGGGAGGATCGGAGCGCTACGCTGCGCCGCGCTTCGCGCAGGCGAGTTCGCCGGTGGCGCGTCGACGCCCTCGAGCAGCGCGTGGAGCCCGACGATGTTGGCGCTGTTCGCGCGCCGGTAGCACCTGAGGGTCGCCGCGGCGCGCTCTCGATCGAGTCTCACGACATCGAACGATCGTTGTGGAACCGGGGTGACGCCGGGGATCGATGTCCCACCGAGCTCGGCCGCGACGCGCGCGGCCAGGGGGTCAGCGATGTTCGGGGCGAGCTCTGCCCAGATGCGGCTCAGCTGGATCGGGTCGAGAGCGAGCGCGCGGTAGAAGAGCATGACGAACGGCACGCCCAGCACCCGGCGGATATCGGCGTAGACGGCCGCGACCTTCCCATCGGCCTCCGCCTCCGGGATCTCTTCGAGATAGTCGTGCCCGGGCAGCAAACCTCGTCAAGCCTGCCATACGTCTCAAGTGCTCGCCCACCGGCACGCACCCGCTCGGGCTGAGTGCCCGCGAGGGTCGCCGCCGACGTCACGACGACACCAACGCGCCCAAGCGGTCGAGCCTGGGCGCACTCGGCCGGCGAGACCTGGAGACGAGCAGCGCTGCCCCGACGACGCGGGACGTCGTGTTCGTCTCGAAGCAACTCGGCCACTCCTCGCCAGCCGTCACGCTCGGTGTCTACTCGCACTTGTTCGACCATCGGCGCTCCGCCGAGGCGACACGCCAGGCGCTTGCGCGCGGTGATCTGGCAGCGTCCCTCCTCAGCTTCGGCGATGGATGAGGGAGGTGTACAAGGGGCACGGGTTCCCGTCGATCTTCAGGGAATGCTCGCTTCGGTCGCGGTCGCTGTCTCTCGTCAGGCGGCAGGGTGGGGGTGCCGGATTTGGGCGCGGTGTTCGCGGTGGCGGATTGCCTCGTGGGCTGCCACGAGGGAGCAGGCGGCGCTGACGAGCGCGAGCGCGGGGAGCGCGGGGATGATGAGCGTAGCGGGGGTGAGGGCGAGCAACGCGATCGCCCCGAGTGTGCGCCGCCGGAAGATGCGGCTGGTGGTTCGGTGGAGGAACCCGACGTGGGCGAGCAGGTAGAGGGCGCCGCCGCCGCAGAGCGCCACTGCGGAGACCGTCTTGAGCGCCTCGTCGAGCTGGTGGAGGGTGGTTTCGACGCCGAAGGCGAAGAGGACGATGCCGGCGACCATGGGTGGGTGGAGGTAGGTGTAAGCGTCGCGGGCGAGGCGAGCGCGCTCGATCCCGCTCGCCTGCTTGAGGCGTCTGCGCGCGAAGATGGCGGCCACGTCGAAGTAGAGCCACCAGAGCGCGGAGACGGTGATGATTCCGAGCGCTGCCGCCGCGAGCACTCCCGCGTTGAGTTTGAGCCCGGCGCCGACGCCGATGGCGATGATCGACTCACCGAGCGCGACGATGATGATGAGGCCGTGCCGCTCGGCGAAGTGCGCGGGCGCGACCTGCCAGCCGCGGCCCATGCCGATCACGGTTGGGCCGAGGTAGTCGATTGTGAGCGCGACCGCCCACACGGCGACTCGCGCGTCCCCTTCGAGGAAACCGGCGAGCAGGAGCAGGGAGGCGGCGAGGGTGGCGGTGGGCGCGAACCGGAGCAGCACGCCCCGGCGGGCGGGGTCGTCGCGAGCGACGACGGCGGAGAGGACGAGGTGGAGGAGGCGGACGAGCAGGTAGGCGACCGCAAACAGCACGGCGTCGTCTGCGAAAGCGCCGGGTACGGCCAAGCCGACCCCGAGCATCGCCGTCATCGAGGCGAGCATCGCGAGTCGAACGCCGCCCTCGTCGACATCCAGCGTGCTCGTCAGCCACGCGTACAGCGACCATGCCCACCAGAGCGCGGCGAGGACGAGCATCCCGCGAAGGACTCCGCCCCAGGTGGGGTCGTCCGCGACCAGCCCCGTGACCTGGGTGATCGCGAACACGAAGACAAGGTCGAAGAAGAGCTCGAGCGGGGTGACCCGGTGCTCGTCGGCATGCTCGCGCTCGGGGTTGGGCACGCGCCGGCCTTAGCGGTCGGTTGCGGTCGCCGGCTCCTCCTGGGCGAGCGTCGCCGCCCAGCTGGCGAGGAGGTTGAGCGCCTCCTCGGACTTCGAGCCGGGCTCGGCGGTGTAGACGGCCAGCGTCAGACCGGAGTCGGCTGTGAGCTGCATCGTCTCGTAGGTGAGCGTGAGATCGCCGACGACGGGGTGATGGATGCGCTTGACGCCGGTGTCGTGGAAGCGAACGTTGTGGGCGGCCCACCGCGCGCGGAACGTCTCGCTCCGGGTCGAGAGCTCGCCGACGAGGTCTGAGAGGCCACGGTCGTACGGGTCGCGGCCGGCTTCGGAGCGCAGGGCGGCCACCACGTCGTCCGCCACACGCTCCCAGTC
>CAZCIJ010000339.1:0-3393 GCA_964498265.1 uncultured Gaiellales bacterium
ACCGTCGAGGCTGCATAGGCGCTACGGCCCGCGCGCAGCGCCCCGAGAATCCCGGTGGTCCCGAGCGCCAGGAAGAAGCCGGCGAGGATGCCCTCCGCCCAGAGCGGCACCACGACGTCCGGATCGCCAGCCGGCGCCGCGAAGAGCGAGAGGATGAAGCCGAGCCAGCCGAGGGCGAGGATCCACCCGAAGCGCTCACCCGTCCAGGCGGCGGCACGCCGGGCCGCGGAGTCGTGCGGCAGCTCGTCCGCCGACGCGGCCCACAACGCCTCGAGCGCCTCGACGGACGTGGCGTCGCGCCGCTCGGGCTCGTCGGTGACGGTCGGGTACGCCATCGGAGACCAGACATGATACCCCCACAGCTCGCGCCGGCCACGCCGAGCGTCCCTCGTCCAGGGCCACCGCGGCAGGCGCGCGCTCGAGGTCAGTAGCGCTCGGGCATCGGCTGAGGCGCGAGCACCTCCTTGGCGCGGCGGACGACCTTCTCGAGCCTCGTCTCCTCGACCGGCACGAGACCGCCGAGCTCGAGGCGCGCAAGCTCGACGCGCCCCTCCTGTCGCTTGGTGACGAAGCCGAAGTCGGCCAGGAAGTCAGCGGGGAAGACCGTCCGGTGGACGAGGAAGCGCTCGTACCCGCTCTGACCTTCGGGATAGCGGTATCCGAACGTCTCGATGGCGGGAACGCGCCGGTCGCGCGCCTCCCCGATGACGGCGAGGAACAGGCTCTGCATCACCCACGGGCTCGTGGGGTCGACGACGTACGCGCACGTGATGAGCACGGCGTCGCTCGAGGGCGGCCCCGAGGGAAGCTCGGCCGCTCGCGCGAAGGCATCGGCGGGCCCGTACTGGATCGATCCGAGCAGGCGTCCGCCGTCCCCGACGTAGAGCGCGCCCCACGCGCCCCACTCCTCTTCGACGCGCTCGCTCCAGCGCTTCTTCTCGACCGCGCGGTGTCCTCGTGACTGCCAGAAGACGCAGTCGACGCAGACGGACGGCGCCTCGGGGAGCGACGCGCGCGTGAGCGGTCGCAAGGAGTACCCCATCGCTACGAGTCTACGCGGCGCGAAGCACGAGCTCCGCGACCTCCGGCCGAGCGAAGAAGCGGAAGGGCACGAACGCCGTGCCGGTGCCGCGAGAGACGACCAGGGTCGTGCCCGGGAGCGTGAAGACTCCCTCCGCGTAGGGAGAGTTGCGCAGATCGGCGAAGCGAACCTTCCCGAAGGGCGTCGGCAGGCAGATCTGGCCGCCGTGCACGTGCCCGGCGAGCACGACCTGGTACGCGCCCGGCTCCATGCGGTCGACGACGCGCGGGAAGTGGGACAGGAGGATGCGCAGGTCGGCCGCCGGGTCGGCGCTGCGCTCGGGACGCGCCCGCCGGCTCATGTACGAGCGAGGGTCGACGCCGACGACCTGCACGCGCAGGCCCCGTGTCTCGAGCGTGAGCGCGGAGTCCTTGAGCAGCGTGGCTCTGGAGGCGGAGAGATCCTGCAGCTCGCGCGTGCCGCTGAACGGGTCGCGCGTGACCGCGACGTCGTGGTTCCCGAGCACGGCCACGACCCCGTGCCGGGCCCGCAGGCACGCGAGCGCCGAGAGCAGGTCCTGCTCGCCGCGGTCGCGGGAGAGCAGGTCGCCCGTGACGACGACGAGATCGGGCCTGCGTCCGGCGGCCCAGCCGGCAGCTTTTCGCAGCGCCCTCGCGTTAAGCGAGAGGCTTCCCAGATGGAAGTCGGAGAGATGGAGGATGGTGAAGCCCTCGAGCTCTGCCGGGAGGCCCGGCACAGGCACGTCGAGCTCGCGACGCTCGACCCACTGCGCTTCGAAGAGGCCCCAGGCGAGCCCCAGCCCGACGACTGCGGACGCAGGCCGGACGAGCCCGGCCGGGCCGCGCCTCACTCGCCGGCGTGCAGGCGCTCGCTCGCCTCGACGAACCGCTCCAGCTCGGCGCTCCCCGCCGGCGCGCCGCCGTCGCCCGAAGGCTCGGACGGGTGGCCGCGAAGCCTCGAGAGGACGTACGCGAGCGCTGCGGCCCCGAGCGCGAGCAGGATCAGCCGTCTCACGTCTCGAGCTTCTCGAGCACCGGCTGCATCGAGACGACGTGGCGCCGGAACCTCAGCTCGGACTCCTCGAGCCCTGCCGCCACCCCGATGAGCTGGGAGAGGTGGAAGACGGGCATCCTGAACGCGCGCCCGGTCTGCTGCTCGAGCTTCTGCTGCCACGCGTCGAGGGACAGGTGGCACAGGGGGCACGGCGTCACCATGGCGTCGGCGCCGGCCTCGATCGCCTGCTGGATCGGCTGGATAAGCTCCCCGAGCGCCACCTCCTCCCGGGCCTGGATGATCGGGAAGCCACAGCACTTGACCTTGGCCGGGTAGTCGATCGCCTCGCCGCCGCAGGCCGCGATCACCGCCTCGAGCGAATGCGGCCGGTCCGGGTCGTCGAAGCCGAGGAGCTTCGACGGCCGCAGGATCTGGCACCCGTAGAAGGGGGCGACCCGCAGGCCCTTGAGGCCTTTGTGGGCCGTGTCCCGCAAGCGCTCGTACCCGTCTCCCTCGGCAATCAGCCATAGGAGGTGCTTGACGTCGACGCCTCCGTCGTACGGAGGAGCCCCGACGAGCGCGAGGTTCTCGTTGACGCGTGCCCTGAGCGCCTCGTCGTGCTTCAGCTCGAAGTCCGCCTGACGGAGGTTGAGCGTGCAGACGTTGCAGATCGTCATCAGCGTGTCGCACCCCGTCCGCTCCGCGTAGGCGAGGATGCGCGCGTTCAGGTGGAGGTAGTAGTCGGGCTCGGCCTCGTGGATGTCGCCGGCCCCGCAGCACGTCACGGCCTCCAGCTCTTCGAGCTGGAGGCTTAGCTTCTCCGCTAGGGCCTTCGTGGAGGTATCGAGCTCCTTGGCGGAGAGGGACGCCAAGCAGCCCTTGTAGTAGGCAACCCTCTGCCAGGAGTCCGCCATCGGCCCGTTAGTCATTCTCAGCCTGCTGAGAATGACCATGCTCGAGGCGCGCGAGCGCCTTCTCGCCCTGGACGATGCCCGAGGCGCCCTCCCGCCCCTGCGCCTTGACGACGTCGAAGAGCTTGCGCGCCTCCTGCACGTCCTTCGCCACGTGGGGCGGGAACGGCAGCGGAACCTTTCCCCGGCGCGCGAGGGAGAGGGCGAAGCGGACATCCTTGAGCGAGCGCAGGACGCCCTGGGTCTTCGGCACGAGCTCCGTCTCGCGAAGCCAGCCCGTCGTCCGCGCCGAGTGGACGAACCACTTCGCGTGCTTCGCGCCCATGTCGCGGTCGATGGCGTGGCGCACGGACTCTGCCCCCAGCTTCGCGATCGCGTCGCGAGGGTCGACGCCCTTCGGGCAGCGCTCGTTGCAGAAGTAGCAGCGAGTGCAGTCCCAGATGCCGT
>CAZCIJ010000340.1:0-3386 GCA_964498265.1 uncultured Gaiellales bacterium
TCCCGCCCGCGCCGCGCGGCATGCCGCAGGTGGAGGTCACCTTCGACATCGACGCGAACGGGATCATCAACGTGTCGGCGAAGGACCTCGGCACCGACAACCAGCAGCAGATCCGCATCGAGGGCGGCTCGGGCCTCACCGAGGAGGAGGTCGAGCGCATGGTGCACGAGGCGGAGGCTCACGCGGGCGAGGCGCACAGGATGCGAGAGCTCGCGGAGGCGCGCAACCGGGCAGAGACGCTCGTCTACACGACGGAGAAGACGCTCGCCGAGCATCGCGACGCGCTCGACGGCGACGTGGTCTCCTCGATCGAGTCGGGGATCGCGGAGCTGAAGACGGCGCTCGAGGGCGACGACGCCCCGGCGATCAACGCGAAGGTGGACGAGCTCACTCAGGCTTCTCACAAGCTCGCTCAGGCCGTGTACGAGCGCGCGCAGGCGCAGCAGGCCCCCTCGGGCGGCAACGGCGCCGGAGCCGGCGAGGAGGAGGTCGTGGAGGAGGCCGAGTACGAGGTCGTCGACGAAGAGGGCCGGAAGGAGTCGTAAGCGACGATGACCGACCGCTACCCCACGAAGGCCGAGATCCAGGAGCGGGCGCAGGGCCTCGAGCAGGAGCTCGAGGCCCTGCGCGCCAGCCTGGCCGAGGCGGAAGGCCGCCTCGGGGAGGCCGAGACCAAGCGAGACGAGTACCTGGAGGACCTCCGGCGCGTGGCGGCCGACTTCGACAACTACCGCAAGCGCGCCGCGCGCGAACATGAGAGCCTCGTCGCCCGAGCCCACGAGCGGCTCGTGAGGGAGCTCCTGCCCGTGCTCGACGACCTCGAGCGGGCTCTCGAGGCGGCGGGCGAGCCCGGCGCCTCGAACGAGTCCAGCGCCTCGAACCCATCCGCGACGCCAGCGAAGCTCGACGAGGGCGTGCGCCTCGTCGAGCGTGAGCTGAGGCAGGCGCTCTCGCGCGAGGGGCTCGTCGAGATCGAGACCGACCGGGGCTTCGACCCGCACCTCCACGAGGCGCTGCTCACGCAGCCTTCCGAGGCGGACGAGGGCGACATCGTCCAGGTGCTGCAGAAGGGCTACCGGCTGGGTGACAAGGTCATCCGCCCGGCCCGCGTCGTCATCTCGGCCGGGCTCCAGGAGGCGCGGGCCGAGGAATGAGCGCGCGCGCAGGGGTCAAGGATCTCTACGACGTGCTCTCCGTCTCCAGGAGCGCGTCGCAGGAGGAGATCAAGAAGGCGTATCGCAAGCTCGCGCGCCGGTACCACCCAGACCGGAACCCGGATGACCGCGCGGCGGAGGAGCGCTTCAAGGAGATCCAGGCCGCCTACGACGTGCTCGGCGACCCGAAGAAGCGCAAGGAGTACGACGAGCTGGGCTCGCGGATCTTCGCAGGCGGGGAGGGCTTCGACCCGGGCGCGTTCCGAGACGCCCAGTTCGGCGACTTCGACCTCGGGGACATCCTCGGCGGGCTCTTCGGCCGCCAGGGCGGCAGGCAGGGCGCGGGGCGCTCGCGCGGCAGGCGCGGGCGCGACATCGAAGCGACGGTCAACCTGTCGTTCGACGAGGCGGTGCACGGCGCGACCGTACGCGTCCCGGTCGAGGTGACGACCGCGTGCGCGACGTGCCGCGGGTCGGGCGCGGCCCCGGGGACGAGCCCGGCCCTCTGTCCGGAGTGCAAGGGCCGCGGCGTCATCGCGCAGGAGCAGGGACTCTTCGCCCTCTCCACGCCCTGTCCTCGCTGCGCCGGCGACGGCACGGTCATCGAGTCGCCGTGTCCCGCCTGCGGCGGCACAGGGCGCGAGCGGCGCACGAAGCGCTACCAGGTGCGGATCAAGCCGGGCGTCGGCGACGGGACGCGAATCCGCCTCGCCGGCAAGGGCGAGCCGGGCATCGACGGCGGGCCGCCGGGAGACCTCTACGTCACGACCCGCGTCGCCCCCTCGCCGCTGTTCGAGCGGCGCGGAGCCGACCTCGTGATCGACGTTCCCGTCACGTACGCGGAGGCCGCGCTCGGCGCGACCGTCGAGGTGCCGACGCCCGACGGGCGGATCTCGCTGAAGGTGCCGTCCGGCTCCCAGGAGGGCAAGCTGCTGCGCGTGCGCGGCAAGGGAGCGCCGAAGCTGAACGGCTCGGGGCACGGCGACCTCCTCGCTCGCGTGCGCGTCACCGTGCCGACGAGGCTGAGCAAGCAGGAGCGCGAGGCGATCGAGAACCTCCAGCGGGTCTCTCGCGAGAGCCCGCGCGACGACGCGTTCGCGAGGAGCTGAGATGGACGTCGTCGACACCCAGCCCCGGTACATGATCAGCATCGCCGCCGAGCTCGTCGGCATGCACCCGCAGACCCTGCGCATCTACGAGACGAAGGGCCTGGTGCGCCCGAAGCGCACGCCGGGGAACACGCGCCTCTACTCGGAGGCCGACCTCAAGCGGCTGCGGAAGATCCAGCAGCTCACCACGGACCTCGGCTTGAACCTGGCTGGCGTCGAGCGCGTCCTCTCGCTCGAGGACGAGGTCGTGCGCCTGCGCTCGCGGCTCGCCCGCCTCGAGCGCGATATGCGCGACGCCGTCGAGCGGACCCATCGACAGTACCGGCGTGAGCTCGTCCTCTACGAGCCCGCCTTGCCACCAGCAGTGAGGAAGCAATGGATTTCAGGAAGCTGACGATCAGGTCTCAGGAAGCGGTCGCCGCCGCAGGGGAGCTCGCGCGCCAGCGCGCCAACCCGGAGGTCTATCCGGAGCACCTCCTGCTCGCCTTGCTCGACCAGGAGCTCCCACGCACGCTGGTTGAGCGAGCGGGTGCGTCCGTCGCTGGGCTCCGCGCGGAGGCGGAAGCGAGGCTCTCGACCAAGCCGACGATCTCCGGGGCCCAGCAGCAGCCCCACGCGTCTGCCGCCTTCGCCCAGGTGCTCGACAGGGCGGAGGAGGAGATGCGCCGGCTCGAGGACGAGTTCGTGTCCACGGAGCATCTCCTGTTGGCGCTCGACATCGTCGAGCGGACAGCTCTCCTCGAATCGCTGAAAGCGATTCGAGGCTCCCAGCGCGTCACCTCGCAGGACCCGGAGGGCTCCTACCAGGCCCTCGAGAAGTTCGGGCGGGATCTCACCGCTCTCGCCGAGCAGGGCAAGCTCGATCCGGTGATCGGCCGGGACGACGAGATCCGGCGGGTCATCCAGGTGCTCTCTCGCCGGACGAAGAACAACCCCGTCCTCATCGGCGACCCCGGCGTCGGCAAGACGGCCATCGTCGAGGGGCTCGCCCAGCGAATCGTCGCGGGCGACGTGCCGGAGGGCCTCAAGGGCAAGCGTGTCTGGGCCCTCGACATCGGATCGCTGCTCGCGGGCTCCAAGTACCGCGGCGAGTTCGAGGAGCGCCTGAAGGCTGTACTGCAGG